>JAGGVO010000054.1 GCA_021157965.1 Candidatus Neomarinimicrobiota bacterium | reverse complement strand
TCATAGGTGTTTTCAATGCGACCGTCAGGCGTAACGGTGATATCCTGCCAGGCTTGGGGATAGGCGGGATCGGAAACGACAACCTGTCCACCCTGTGGAAAACCCAGTGATACACTCAATCGGCACTTTTCTTTCGGATAGAGGTAGATGTTGGGTTTTCTTACCATAGGTGCCATTTCCAACGTGAATATCACAGAGTAGTCTTTGACTTGAATGTGTTCGCCTGACAGGGGATGCGGTTGGACATCCGTCATTAAAAAATTGGCTGTTGTATCACCCATTATCTCGGTCCCTCGAACGAAATATCCCGTGAGTGAATCGCTATACAGACAGAAACTTACCTTGTTATTATAAAACTTTACCGTAAAGCAGACCTTTGCCGTGCCTGAAATCTTTTGATCATTCGCATCATAAACCCGCGTATCCACCGGGATGCTATCCAGCCGGACCCACACATCCTCACTTTCATAGAGGGTTTCACCGATCCGGATCACTACCGTGTCTCCTAAGGTAAAATCATCATAACCCGGGGATGCAGGATCGTCATCGCAGGTTGTGAGGAAAAGGGATGACAGGAGGAGAATACTGACTGTTTTATACAGATGTTTCATGGTAATTACTCATTTTCTATCTTAAGATATCCAGATCATTAATTGCTTTTTAATAACCCATGTTCCTTCTTCATACTCAAGAAAATATAAATATCCGGCTCCAACCAGGGGTGCAGATAAAATGCCCGTTTCCACCAAAGCCTGTGTTTTTTCATCATTATATCCTATGGCTGATAATGTAACATCAGGATATTGAAATTGTTCGCCTTCAAAATCACGTGATAAAATACAATTGGGAAAACCGGGAATGTGTTTCAGCGGGATTCTTTCTGAACCTCTTTCATAATAATTCACGACGGTCTCTTCTTCCAATCCGGTAAAGTACTCATCTAATATCTCTTCAGGTAAATGAGAGGACATAACCGTTGAATCCCGAAGGACAAAAGCAGCATTCGAATCAGGAAACGTGTGTGAGACCACAATTCTGTATATCTCATAATCCATTCTTTCGCCATAGTCCATTCCGGAATTCAATGAATTTGAATCGTCATCGCAGGTTGTGAGGAAAAGGGATAACAATAAAATACTGCCTGATTTAATCACATATTTCATGGTTAAGACCTCATTAATCATTTATTCCGTGTAATTAAAAGCGTACTTATCCCAAACCCCGCCAAGCCAAATTCGCGAGTTATTTATGGTTCTATGATCTTTATCAATACGTATGGGTGTATTGTAATAAAAGTAACATTTATAGTTTCCTAGCGGTATTTGAGGGTATCCTTTCAAAGAAACTGTTCGCGTCATCGTTTTGCCCTTGTCAAGCCTGCTGTACCAGTCCGTTGACCATTCGGCATTTTCACTGACTTTATATTGTGACGAAAAAAGATACATTCCGGTGGATTCATCCCAGAAATCAATACCATTTGTATAATAGTGAAAAACAGAGCTCCCGGTCTTATCCGGATCAAATACATATAAATCTTCGGAATCGGTATTGGTTAATCTAAACGTATATTGAATCGTTGAAATGTCACTGTTTTCCAGGATTAGAATCTCAAGCAGCTCCACCGATAATCCCCCATGATATTTATTGTCCTGGATTAATGCATTACGTATCCCGGGATCACGTCTCGGATAAGTGTATGGATATTATATCATCCGGATAATAAAAAATCATCATATCTATTATAACAGGAACTTCACCCATAGACATCGAACTTGCTTCACTAAAAAATGAGCCGGAATAGATTCTTTGATTACCGGCTTTCACAACAAAAGGTTTTGATGAAAAGTGGAACATATATAATTGACAGCTGTCTGCAAGTTCATCAATAAACCGACTTTTACTTTTATTCAGATAAATATAGTGGGTGGAAAAATCGTAGAATTTGATGTCGTCAGAAGAAATCCACGGATCGTCTTTCAGTTCCAGGTCATCAATATTCATATCTTTAATATCCAAATAGGATAAACCGTCATCTTTCAGCAAATAAATGGAGAAATTTCCGGCAGAATCCTCATTTATTTCACAGGATATCGCAAACAGTAATAACAGACTTGTTAATATGATGATACGTTTCACAGGTCTGTTCCTCAATTACACGCCTTTTTACTCTTCCGGATAATCCAAAACAAATCCCCACTCCAACATCGTGTCTACATCCGAATCCTCGATGTAACAGTAAAACCGGTCTCCCCGTGGACATGCACATGCATCACAAGTCACTTCATACGGCCAGGTTCGTTTCATATCGTAAATCGTCACACCCTGTTCTTCATAATATGTTTTAAAAACGTTCATCTTTTCTGTTTCACTCAATTCACGCCACAGGTCATAATTCCCGTCATGATTTTCCAGCCAGTCCTGCTCCCAGGGATTTCCCATACACTGAATCGCATCAATGGATACCCAGGTGTACTCCTTTTCAACATCCAGGCAGGATGTGACCAACAAAAGAGGAAAAAAGAGAAGAATCGCCCATCGATTCATGATATATTTCCTGACATTTATCATTTCTTTATACACTTGTTCTTTTTAATTGTAAGGCGGATTTGGTTAAAATTCAAGCATAATCCGGTTTGTTGAGTCTATGATTTTATAATCCAAACTATCACCCACCCATTCGATTCCGCTTTGATTGTAAAGTATTCCCGGTCGCCCCGGGCTTGGGGCCTTCCGCTGAGGACGCTGTGATGCAGAGGTTATTTTGAATGCCACAAAGTGGCAATTGAACACCGAAGGTTCTGGAATATTTGAACGCCCTCAGGCGCTTGAACCAATCAATCAATCATCCAATCAAATCAATCCACTCTGCCAGAGCATCCTCATCGTAGATCGGCGCATCGTCCGGGAATTCAAAACGGCGGATTTCTGTCAAGTGTAGTATCACTTGTTTCCCTTTTTCTGTTTAAGTTGTCTGTGTAATAAAGGTCCGGACCTTCTATGTGTCAGATCATCCCCTCAATCATATCCTCCAGATAATCCGGCTCCAGTCCGAAATAATCCATACAGATATCATAAGCAGATGAGATGTCTCCGTGAAGCAGTCTTTCCGCGAAGTCGTTCATGGCTTCGGTGATAAGGTCTTCTGCTTCTTCATGAGTCATGTAATCCCGCTCCATGAGAACGGTTTTGATGTCTTTACACATGATAAGCCTCCAGGTTTAATAGGTGATGTAGCCACGGTCTGCCAGGATGATATACTGGTCGCCTGCTATGATGGTGTGGTCCAAAAGGGCCACTTCCATAAGCTTGAGCAGATCCTTGAGTGCGCGGGTGAGTTCAATATCCTCCCGGGACGGTTCCGGGTTGCCGCTGGGATGGTTGTGACTGACAATGATGGCCGCCGCATTCAGATCCAGGGTTTTTCTCAACAGTTCCCGGGCATAGATGTGGGCTTTGCTGATGGTCCCTTCGGATATCACTTCCGTTTTGATTACCTTGTTGCAGCTGGACAGATACACCACCACAAAGCGCTCCCTCTCATTCTTTTCAAAGAAAGACGCCAGGTGGTGCTGAGTCTGTAGCGGGTTGGTGATCTGTTCTCCCGGCTTGATGTAGAACCGGGCTTTGTATTCCTGAATGAGCAGGTCATCCGGAACGGTGCTGAGTTGTGTCATGATGACCTCCTTTTTTTGGTTAAAAATTTCCCCGTGCCGCATTACGTGCGGTGGGTAATTATTCATTGGAAATGAAGGACTAAAAGCCTTATTATTAACACGTGAAAGCGGGTTGGATTAACGGGCGTTGGGGCTTGAGAACTGTCGACTGACAACTGCCGACTGCCGACTGACAACTGCCGACTGACAACTGTCGACTGACAACTGACAACTGCCGACTGACAACTGTCGACTGACGACTGATGCCTATTTCATCAACACCATCTTCTTTGTCTGCATAAAATCCCCCGCCTGCATCCGGGCAAAATAAATTCCCGAACTGTGTCGCGACGCATTCCAGGAGACAGTATGATATCCGGCGGCTGTGTTTTGATTTATGAGTTGTTCCACCAAACGGCCGGTGATGTCGTAAATATTCAGGGTGATCTGTGCAGGTTCCGGCAGGGAAAAT
>JAGGVO010000053.1 GCA_021157965.1 Candidatus Neomarinimicrobiota bacterium | reverse complement strand
CTGAGGTATGAGAATATGATGGCTTTGGCCTTTCTATTTGGACGGAATTTCGATAAACTTTTAAGAAAAATACTATCCATGATTGATTTGGAGGTGCCCATGATGAAGCTGTTCATAAAAATCATTCCCCTCCTGTTATGTGCCTTTTCTCTTTTCGCAAAAGATGCGATTGAAATCATCGAAAGCATTCCCGTTGAAACCACCCTGGATAATCCCGATATCCGGAATACTACAGAAGTCTGGATTGAAATGATTGACGGGGCGGAAGTTTCCCTGGATTTCGGGGAGTTTTATATCTCCCATAAAAAAGGCGAAGCCCTGGAACCGGTCCTGAATGCCGTTTACCGGGCTGCGGACCGGGGGGTGGCCGTCCGGTTTATCGTGGATGGAAATATGTATAAAACCTACCCCGAAACCGTGGATAAACTGAAGAAACATAAAAACATTTCCGTCCATATCTATTGTCTGAATGACATCACCGGCGGAGTGCTGCATGCCAAGTATTTTATCGTGGACGGAAAGGAACTCTTTCTCGGGTCCCAGAATTTCGACTGGCGGGCTTTAAAACATATTCATGAACTGGGAATCCGTCTTCATAATGCGGAAATCGTCTCTTTTTATCAGGAAATTTTCAACCTGGACTGGCAGCTGTCTGATAATAAAACGGATGCCGAAAAGATAATCCGCACGCTTGAAAAGAGGAATGAGCTGGCACAGTTTGAAATATCATCGGAAAAATATGGAAAGATAAAGATTATTCCCACTGCCAGTAATCCGTCCATCATCTTTTACAAACCGAACTGGGATGAAACACAGATAGTCCGGCTGATTGATTCGGCAAAAGAATCCCTTCAGCTTCAGTTTCTGAGTTATTCCCCTTTGTCCCGGGGAGAACTATATGAAGCTTTGGATTTTGCCTTGCGCCGGGCAGCGGCACGGGGCGTAAAGGTGGAAATGATTTTATCCGACTGGAACTTTTATTCTCCCCGGATCGAATACATCAAATCGCTCCACGCCATCCCCAATGTGGAAATTAAATTTTCAACCATCCCGGAAGCAAATGAAGGGTATATCGGTTTCGCCCGGGTGGAACACTGCAAATTCATCGTGGCCGATGACAAAGCATTCTGGCTGGGGACATCCAATGCATCCAAAAGTTATTTTCACTCGGGAAGGAATTTGGGAATTGTGGTTGAAAATGAAAAGATCTCCAAACGGGTGTCGGAGATCTTTTCCAAAAGCTGGGATTCAGAATATTGTCACCGGGTGGATCTGTGCAAAGAGTACAAACGGAAAGAGACGTCGGAATAATCCGATTATTCTTTAGATTTTCCTTCTTCCAGCTCTTTAATGCGGCTGTTGATGGATTCGAGATCCTTTTTCAAAGCATCCGCTTCCTCTTTTAACAGCCGGGTCTCATCTTTGGGATTCATGGGCGGTTCAGGTGCAACGGGGGGAAAGTTCTCATAGTCATAACCGCCCCGAAAGCGGTTTCTCCAGCCGAATCCCCCACCGAAACCCCGGCCGTACCCTCTTCCAAAGCCTCGACCAAGGCCCCATCCGCGCGGGGTTCCCTTGGTATAGCCCGGACTGCTGTATCCACGGCAATATCCCAATCCCCTGCCGCTCATGGGACCATATCCTTCAGGTCCTGTTCTGTCTCCTCGTGGCATTGTATACCTCCTTTGTTTATTTTTCATTCATGTCCGTGACGATGCCGGTGACTGTAAGGCGGATATTCCCTCTGGGACATCTCATCATCATCACATTCCGGACAGATATCCCGGTTCAGGCGCGGCGCCGTGCCGGTCCAGGTCTGCCCGCAGCGGATACATGACCGACGATCCGGGCCCGCCGGATACATGCGAATCATTTTCCGGTGTATCAGGGCATCAGAAACCTTCTGATGTGCTCGTTTAAGAATATTTCCAAAGGTCTGCCGGGAGATTCCCATCTTCTCGGCTGCTTCACTCTGATACAACCCTTCGTAATCTGCCAGGCGGAGAGCCTCCAGTTCATCGGCCTCCAAACGGACTTCCTCAAGCATTGCCATACCCCTCCCACGGGGCTTGAAAACCTCTTCTTCGTATGTTCCGTATATCCATCGGTTTTTCATTGGCCTTGGCATCGTTTCTCCATTATTGGCATATGCTAATTATAATTTAAGGAGTTATAGGGAAAAATCAAGATAATCTTGTTGGAATTCAAAGTGTGGTGTGTTTTATCTTGATATGCTTATTTATGATTGTCTGCTCAGTAATCGTGTTGTCTTGAATGTATTGGTTCAGGCGAAAATGGATTTTTTCTTAGATTCATTTAAGGATGAATGCCTTCTTTTCAAAGCGGTCTGATCGAGTTTAAATTGTCTTTCTTTCAGTCGCTGATTCATTTTACCCTCAAAGACTTCATACGATACACGGCAGATGGACTGACAGCGGCAATATCTTCGTCGATCATTTTGCAGGTCAACCGGCGATAGCCTTCTTCAAGGTGATCTTTACAATAATCCACAATCGCTTGCTTTTCCCAGTCTAAAACCCAAAAATCACGGGGAATATGACCATTATGCCGCTTCTCCAGTCCATATCAGTCGTAATATTTACTGGAGCTTATTCCGAGCTTTGTGATAAACCATTTCTGAGGCAGACCGCTTTTTATTTCCATGTTTTTTACGTATTTCACAACAGAATCCCGTATATCCGGTTCAACCCATCTCCCTCTCAAAGCTCCCCATGGTACTTTTTTTTAATCGGATGTTATCTGCCATGATTTCTGCAATCAGACTTGCATTATTAATGATTGCACTTTAAAGTATTGTTAAAGTGAAACTCGATGGAATTAATGAAACTGAACCGTAGGAAATTGAGGAATTATTCACAAAAACTGTAACGTTTATTTCTGGGCTTGTCTATCAACTTTTCAGAGTAGCCTTTAAATTGCATAATAATAGATAGAAAGCATAAAAAGAATCGTACTTGAGTTCAGCAAAGAGATACCATATCTTTATTTGTAACAAGAGGTGTGTACCGTGAAAAGAAACTATTATATTTTATTAATTATTGTATTTGTTTGTGTTTATTGCACCGAAAGAATTGACAGTATCAATGGTGTTACAGGACATTGCGAGTCATTATTTTTAAAAGATGGACCTTCAGACCGTTTGTGTATCAATAACAGATTTCCTGATTATTCATTGAATTCATTGGATACTGCCGGATGGAAATCTTGTGAATTTTCTACTGAAGAAGAAGTCACGTATTTTGAAGGTGCTTACCTTTGGGCGGCATTCAATCCAAAATACAATGAAAATTTATCGTATAAAGCATGTGGAGAAAACATTCCTTCTGTCGTACCACCTGTTAGGAATTTTGTAAAAAATACTAATAACTTACACCCTTCCATGAAATGGAATTTTACATGGGGACATTATTACATTTTAAAACGAAAAATTGGTAATGGTGCATGGCAGACTGTTTTTACAGACAGTTTATTATCATATGCTTATGTAAATAATAATATTCCTGATACGGTTTATACAGATTTTACAATCAATCTTAAGAATCTTGAAGGATATGTCTGGTATGCTATTTATAATAAATTGTGGGATTCTCTTTCACCGGCATCAATACTGGTTTGGCCGGCTATCCCACAGATAGACCGTTAAAAAAAGGAGATTATATCATGAAAAGAATAATCATTATTTCCATTCTTTTGGTTTCCTTTGCGCCTGTGACATTATATGCATTACTCCCATCACATCAAGTAGTCGTTGAAAATCTAAATCGTCATGTCGCCATCCTTTCCGGTGAGGAAGGGTTTGTACATCCGGATAGTCAAAATGTTCAGATTACTTTCAGGAAAGTTGGTCAGCCGGGTTATGCTCTTGCCGGAGATTATCTGAAAATGGAACTTGAATCATATGGATATACTGTTGATACTTTTGAATACAGTATTTTTCTGACCGGTAATTCCCGTGCGAATGCTGAAGATATTTTTGTTTATAAAGAAGGTAAGAACCATCCTGATGAAATACTGCTTTTGTCGGCTTTTTATGACGGTTCTCTGACATGGGGCGGGAGTAGTGAAAATCCTTCAGCGGATATGAATGCGTCGGGAACTGCGGCAATACTGGAAACTGCAAGGATTTTTTTCAGCCTTGATCTGAGCAGGTCCGTTCTTTTTGCTTTCTGGGGTTCAGAAGGGGACGCTACGTGGGCATTTAAGGAAACATATTCCGACAATCCTTGGATAGACCGGATTTTCATGCAGATCGATGTGGAAGCCATCGGATTTGATACATTGGGATTGCGGAGAACTGAAGCTCAGATACCCAGTTCAAATGATCAGGTTTATTTAGACATTCTTGCACGTTTTGATTCTGTGGTCACTTCAGAAAATATCGATATTTCCGTGGGTTATAATCATTACGGTGCCGCAGGACTGATCACAGGATGTCAGATACCAATGATGTCTTTTACACAATCCAGCTCGTATTATAATTCTCATATCTGGACCCACGGAGACAGTATGGCATATTTCGATTTTCCGGTTTTTCATGACAGAGTCCGTGCCATTGTGGCCATGGCTGCATATACCGCAGAAAACGGCGCTCCGGATTTATCACCTTCTGCTGTTTCACATGAAGGAGTCCCGGAATGTTTTACGCTTTTCCCCAATTACCCCAATCCCTTTAATCCGGCCACAACCATCCGATATTCACTGCCGGAAGCCAACTGTGTTATTCTCAATATTTATGACATCACCGGAAGAATGGTTGAGCAGATCATCAATCAACACACTCCCGCCGGATATCACACCATTTCCTGGGACGCCACAGGATACAGTTCGGGAATTTATATTGCCCGGATGCAGGCGCGGGATGTTGTGAAGACGCAGAAGATGGTGCTGATGAAATAGGCGTCAGTTGTCAGTCGACAGTCGTCAGCCGTCAGTCGTCAGTCGTCAGTGGGCAGGATTGGTCAACTCGTCACGCGTGATGAATAACAAGTTGACAAATTAAACCCAATTCAGTCATTCATAAAATTCAATTCATCATTCATCATTATTTATGTACCCCGAGCAGGATTCGAACCTGCGACCTACGGTTTAGAAGACCGTTGCATGGTTTTGTAACATGCTTATAATCAATGACTTACAGGAGCGTTTAGAATCCGTTACCGATAGGTTACCGAAAAGCTTAACGCTTATCATACTCTTTATATAATAGAATAGCTCTATTCTTTTAGCCCGTTTTCACCATTAATAATAAGGCTTTTAGTCCTTCATTT
>JAGGVO010000052.1 GCA_021157965.1 Candidatus Neomarinimicrobiota bacterium | reverse complement strand
GTTTACCAATTCGGGCAATCTAAAACTTTTTTATAAGGACCAAATCGCGGCCCTTTTGGATCTGGATTTTCTCCATAATGGCGTGCCCCGGAAACAGCTTGAGGCAGTATGGCAAAAACCCTTGGTTCATGAACCGGAACTGAATGAACAACCGGATATCAAAGAAACCCTTCTTTCCCTTTTGGGGAGTCTGAATATCTGCTCCCGGGAAAGTATTATCCGCCGCTATGATCATGAGGTTAAGGGACGGACAGTGGTCAAACCTCTCATGGGCGTAACGGGAAATGCCCCTCAGGATGCCGGAGTGATACGCCTTGGTTTCGATTCCTGGGAAGGTATTGCCGTGTCTAACGGGATTATGCCAAAATTCGGGGATATCGATGCCTATGAAGCATCAGCCGGCGCCTTTGATGAAGCTGTCCGGCAGATTATTTCCATCGGCGGTCGTTTGCCGGATCCGAAAGATGTGAACAGTCCCTTCTGGTCTGTAAACGATAATTTCTGTGTCCCCGATTCGGTCTATGACCCCGAAACGAATCCCGATGGAAAATATAAACTGGCCCAGCTTGTCCGCATGAATCAGGCTCTGTTCGATATGGCCACCACTTTCAATATCCCCATGACTTCCGGCAAAGACAGCATGAAAAATGATTTCCGTAAAGGGAATGTGAAAATTTCCGTCCCACCCACGGTTCTCTATTCCATGGCGGCGAAAATCGATGATATCCGGACTGTTACAACCAGCGAATTTAAGCGTCCCGGGGATGCGATCTACCTGGTGGGAAAAACATGGGATGAATTGGGCGGCTCGGAATTTTATCGTCTTCTGGGTTATCTTGGGGCTCATGTGCCCAAGGTCCGGAAATCTCATGCCCTGAATCTCTACCGGCTGATGGCCATGGCCCACAGGGAAGGATTTTTGGCGTCTTCCCATGATTTATCGGACGGGGGATTGGCTGTTGCTCTGGCAGAATGTGTCATCGGAGGGCTTTATGGCGGTGCCGTGGATGTAGGATATGGCGATCTGCCCCTCATTCCCGAACTCTTTTCCGAATCCCACTCCCGCTTTCTGGTCTCCGTCCCGATGAAAAATCAAACAACCTTTGAAAGTCTCATGGGTACCTATGCCCGTTTCCTGGGAGCTGTGACGGAAGAACCGGTTCTGATAGTATCCTTCAAAGGAGAAAAAATCCTCGAAGTATCTAAAGATGAAATGCTTGAAAGATGGAGAAATGGTCTTGTGTTCTGAAATAAATATGAAGAACGGAAAAATCCGGGCTCTTGTGATAACCGGCTCGGGAATTAATTGTGAGGAGGAAATGGCCGCGGCCTGCCGTCTTGCAGGTGCCCATGCGGATATTGTCCACCTGAGCCGGATTTTTAACGGGGATGTGTCAATTCATGATTATGATTTGCTGAACCTCCCCGGTGGGTTTTCTTTTGGGGATGATTTGGGCTCTGCAAAAGTCCTGGCTAACCAGTTGAAGGTCCGCCCCATTGCTTCCGGCACTCCCTTTATGGAGGAAATTCAACGTTTTCTGCAGGATGGGAAATATATTATCGGTGTGTGCAATGGTTTTCAGGCCCTGGTGAAAATGGGACTCCTGCCCAATACCGGTGGGAACCGGGAACAGGAAGCCACCCTGACATTTAATGACTCGGGAAAATTTGAGGACCGTTGGATTTCCTGCAAAGTTCTGGCGGATCATCCCACACCTTTTTTACATGGAATTGATGTTATGGACCTGCCGGTCCGGCACGGTGAAGGCAAATTGATATTTAAAAATGATGATATCCGTCAGGCGGTGGTGGACCGAAAGTTGAACGTACTGGCTTATATAGACAGAGAAGAACATATTACAGACCGATATCCCTTCAATCCCAACGGGTCTGAATTGAATTGTGCCGGACTCTGTGATCCGTCGGGACAGGTTTTCGGACTCATGCCACATCCGGAAGCCTATCTCACTGCCTATAACCATCCCGATTGGAACCGTCGAAATAAAACAGGCCATCTAAAAGATGAAAAGGGAGAAGGATTGCAAATTTTCGTGAATATCGTAAAGGCGTTGGGATAATGAAAAGGAGGAAGAAGAATTTCTATGAAAGGCTACGGACCAATTAAACGTGTTTTAATCAGCGTGTCGGACAAAACCGGGTTGGCGGAGTTGGGCAAGTATCTTCAGGAAGCGGGTTGTGAAATTATTTCCACCGGCGGGACACGTCGTGTGTTGAAAGAGGCCGGTGTTTCGGTGACGGATATTCAGTCGGTTACAGGAAATCCTGAAGCTTTCGGCGGCCGGATGAAAACCATCTCTTTTCAGATTGAATCAGCTCTTCTTTTTGACCGTGAAAAGGACCGGGAAGAAGCAGAAAAGTTGGGAATTCTCCCTATCGATATGGTTGTTTGCAATCTTTATCCATTTGAAAGGGTTAAAAATGAGGGCGCGGATCTGTCCCGGCTCATTGAAAATATTGATATCGGAGGACCTGCCATGATTCGGGCCGCCGCAAAAAATTACAAATGGGTTACAACTGTTGTGGATCCCGGAGATTACGGGATGGTGATGGAAAACATGACGGAAAACGGGGGAAATACGGATTTGGAAACCCGTTTCAAACTCATGCGGAAAGCCTTTAATCATACGGCCGATTACGACAGCCTGATTGCCGTAACCATGGACGAACAGGCTGGAGAACCGACCTTGCGCTTTGCCTTTGATCATCCGCAGATCCTTCGTTATGGGGAAAACAGCCACCAGAAAGGAACCCTTTATCGCCTGCGGAATGCCCTTGATTCCCTGTGCGATATGGAAGTCCTTCATGGAAAAGCCGTTTCATACAACAATATGTTCGACCTCTACGGCGCCCTGGAAGCGGTTCGGGATCTGAAAGGGACAGGGTGTGCCATCATTAAACATGCCAATCCCTGCGGACTCAGTGAGGGGAAAAATCAGCGAAAAATTTTTAAAAAAGCCTGGGACGGAGATCCGGTATCCGCCTTTGGATCCGTGATTGCTTTCAACAAAAGGGTAACACTCGAAACAGCCGAATTCCTGAACCTTGATGCAAGCGACAAGAGCCGGCGAAAATTTGTGGAAATACTGGCGGCTCCTGGTTTTGAAGACGATGCCCTGGAATATTTGAAACAGCATAAAAATCTGCGTATTGTTGTTTTTGATCCGGCCAGACTTCAACCTGTGCATGATATGAAATTTATTTATAATGCCCTTCTTTATCAGGATGCAGATCGTGAATTGCTGGATAAGGTGGATTATGTGAGCCGAAGAAAGGCTGAAGTGGATGAAAATCTGATGCGTTTTGGACTCACAGCCGTTCGACAGTTGAAATCCAATGCCATTTGTGTTGTCCGGAAATGTGCAGATGGTGATCTTCAGCTCCTGGGCATGGGATGCGGCCAGCCGAACCGGGTGAATTCCACACTTCTTACCCTGGCACGTTGCCGGGAAAATCTGAAACACGAATATACCGGTAATCCTGAAGGACTGGAGGAGTATATCCGCACGGAGATGGGTAAGGCCGTCCTCTTTTCCGATGCATTTTTCCCCTTCCCTGATAATGTGGAGTTGAGCCATGCCGAAGGGATACGGACCATCGTACAGCCCGGCGGATCTATCCGGGATAAGGCCGTCATTGAGAAGGCGGATGAACTGGATATAACACTCATTTTTACCGGAATGCGTCATTTTAAGCATTAATACAGGAGGAATACGCATGGATTGTCTGCCCCGTTTTGATTCCCCGCAATTAAAAAAACTCCACAGCGGGAAGGTCCGTGAAAGTTTCAGAGCGGATGCCGGGCATCGCCTGATTCTGGCGACAGACCGAATATCCAGCTTCGACAGGGTCTTGAAAACACCGGTCCCGGCAAAAGGAGCGGTTCTCAATTCCCTGGCAGCCTGGTGGTTTGACAAAACCCGGGATATCTGTCCCAACCACTTTGTCAGAATAGTGGATCCTGCCATCAGTCTGGTCCGTGAAGCCAAACCCATCCGGCTGGAAATGATTATCCGGGCCTACCTGACCGGCTCGGCCTGGCGGAAATATCAGAAAGGCGAACGGACTCTCTCCGGCGTGTCTCTCCCTGACGGACTGACTCAAAATGCTCCCTTTCCGAAACCTATTGTCACACCCACGACAAAAGAAGCTTCGGACCGCCCCATCAGTGCCGAAGAAATTGTGAAAGAAGGATGGACTTCCCGGGAGATCTATGAAAAGATGTGCTCTGTTTCCCTCCGCCTTTTTGAAAAAGGGAGTGCCATGCTTCTGGAGCGGGGTATTATCCTGGTGGATACTAAATATGAATTTGGTCTCATTGAAGGCGAGTTGGTCCTGATTGATGAAATTCATACGCCCGATTCCTCCCGGTTCTGGCTGAAAGAAGCTTACGAATCCAATCCTGAATCCGTTGAACAACTGGATAAGGAATTTGTCCGGAATTATCTGATGGAGCATAAACAGGGGGGAGAATACCCTGAAACACTGCCGGAAGAGATCGTGGCGGAAACGAGCCGGCGGTACCTGGAGTTGTATGAACGGATCACAGGCGCCCCGCTGAACTATCCTGATGCAGACCCGGCAGACAGGGTTCTGAAAAATCTTAAGGATGCAGGGTTTTTGAAAGAAGGCTGTGTGCTGATTGTCATGGGATCCCCGTCCGATGTTCCCCACGCGGAAAAAATGGCGGAGCGCATCAAAAACTATGACATTACCGTTAAAATGCGTGTGGTGTCGGCCCATAAAAACGGGGAAAAAATTCCGGTTATCATGGAGGATGTCATCCAATGCCATGAACCGGTGTCAATCATTGCCGTGGCAGGGCGTTCCAACGGCCTTGGCGGCGCACTTTCCGCCAACCTTCCGGTCCCGGTTATTAATTGCCCTCCCTTTAGCGACAAGACAGACTTTCTGGTAAATATCAATTCTTCCCTCATGATGCCCTCCGATACACCGGCCCTGACTGTGGTGGATCCGAAAAATGCTGCCGATGCAGCTGTCCTTTGTTTGAATATCCCCTCGCTGAAAAGCCGGTTCCGGAAAAAAATTCAAAAGGTCAAAGATAAATTGGATCAGGCGAATGCCCAATTACAGGAGCAACAGGATGTTTAATGCCATTTCTCCCCTGGACGGACGGTATGCAGACAGGCTGGATGTCCTCCGGGACTATTTCTCCGAATTTGCCCTCATGCGAATGCGGGTCATTACGGAAATCCGCTTTATCCGGGCTTTGGACGAGATGCGTTGTTTTTCACTTCTCACCCCGGAAGAGATTCGGCGGCTTGAGAAGATTGAAACAGATTTCGGCGAAAAGGAATATAAAGAAGTAAAAACCATTGAAAAAGAGATCAATCACGATGTCAAAGCGTGTGAAATCTTTCTGCAAAAAAATGCAGGACTCCGGCAACCCAACCGGATTCATTTTGGGTTGACATCGGAAGATGTAAATAATCTCTCCTGGACTTTTCTTCTGAAAAACTACCGGGATACATGCCAGTTACCTCAGCTCAGAAATCTGCTTTTCACACTCTGTGATCTATCGGAGACCTGGGCAGATACGGTTTTCCCTGCACGAACCCACGGACAGATGGCATCACCCACGACCTACGGCAAAGAAACAGCCGTTTTTCTGAACCGCCTGTTTACCCAGTATAAAAAGCTGAAAAATCTTACCTTCCGGGGCAAATTGAACGGGGCGACCGGGAATTATTCCGCTTTCAGAGCTGCCTGTCCGAATGCAGACTGGCCGGCCTTTTCCCGGCGCTTTATGGAACGTTACGGTCTGGAGATCAATCCTCTTACAACCCAGATTGAGGATCATGATACCTGGGCTGAATTTTTCGATATCACCCGCCGGATCAATCAGATTATCCGGGATCTGGATCAGGATACCTGGCTTTACCTGATGCAGGGGTATCTCCTTCTTTCGCTTAAAGAAGGAGAGGTGGGATCCTCAACCATGCCCCACAAGGTAAACCCCATTAATTTTGAAAACAGTGAAGGCAATCTGAAAATATCCAACGCCCTTCTGTCTGCCTTGTCCGAGAATCTTACAACATCCCGGCTTCAAAGGGATTTGTCGGACAGCACCGTCGCACGGAATATGGGTGTAGCTTTGGGACATGCCTTTCTGGCGGTCTCGGAAACCTTACAGGGGCTTTCGAAAATCCGTGTGAATGTCCGGAACGTCCTGGATGAGGTTTCAAAACATCCCGAACTTCTGGCTGAACCCATACAGACGATTTTAAGAAAATCCGGTGTTCCGGATCCTTACGGGATGATGAAAAATTTGACACGAGGGAAATTGATTACCCTGGAATCTCTGCATCAGGCCCTGGATACGTTGAATGTGGATCCTGTACTGATCCGTGAACTGAAAACTTTACGACCGGAAACCTATATCGGGCTGGCTCCACAACTGGCCCTTTCCATGACGGCGGATGTCCGGAAATACCTTAGGGAAGAATCATGACAAAAATCGCTATTCTCGGGTCCGGCGGACGGGAACACGCCTTGGCCTGGAAACTGGGACTCGATGTGGGAGAGGAGAATATCTTCGTAATACCCGGAAACGGGGGGACTCCGAACAATCGTCTCCTTGATCCCATGGATTTTAGAGCCCTTAAGACATTTTGTGAATCCGAAAGAATTGATTGGCTGGTTGTTGGTCCGGAAGATCCTCTGGCTCAGGGAATTCATGATGCTTTTCAGGGATCGTTCACCCGTGTTTTTGGTCCGTCCGGGGCGGCGGCACAACTGGAAGCTTCAAAGATTTATTCCAAACAATTCATGAAAAAATACGGAGTGGCCACTGCCCGCTGCCTTTATGCTTCAGCGGAAAAAGAAACCCGGGATTTTATCCGGTCTTTGAAGGGACAGGTTGTAGTGAAATATGACGGACTGGCAGCCGGAAAGGGTGTGACGGTGTGTAACTCGGAATCAGATGCCCTGGAAGCTATAGCCGCTTTGAAAAAGAAATATGGAAAGAATGCCACATATCTGCTGGAGGAACGGTTAAACGGGCGGGAGATGTCCGTCATAGGTATGACTGATGGTCAAACCATCCGCCTGTTCTTATCTTCTCAGGATCACAAACAGGCTTTCGAAGGGGATAAGGGTCCCAATACCGGCGGCATGGGAGCTTATTGTCCCGTCCCATGGTATACTCCGGCCATGGCTGAAGCAGTCCGGAAGAATATCATAGAACCCACCATGCAGGGAATCCGCGAAGAAGGCTTCGAGTACAGGGGAGTCATCTATTTTGGCATCATGATGACACCTGAAGGACCGAAGGTGTTGGAATACAACGTTCGTTTTGGCGATCCTGAAACGGAGGTCATTTTGCCCGCATTAAAATCCTCCCTGGCCGAACTGATCGATGGGGCTTTATCAGGCAGGCTGGATACTGTACATCCTCAATTTTACCGGGATACTTTTATTGATGTGGTCCTGGCTTCGGGGGGATATCCCGGCACTTATCAGAAAGGGTATGAAATCACCGGGTTGGACACATTGTCTGCCGGAACCCTCCTTTTTCATGCGGGAACCCGGCAGGAGGGAGGCAGGCTGCTCACAAACGGCGGCCGGGTATTGAATGTGGTGGCACGGGGTAAAAATCTGCAGGAAGCCATTGAAAAGGTCTATCCGGAAGTGGATAAAATCCATTTTCAGGATAAATATTTGCGCCGTGACATCGGTCGGCGGGAGGGGAATGTATGACGGCCCGGCTGGCGATTCTCATCAGCGGAAGGGGATCCAACATGGCGGCAATCCTGAAGGAGTGTCGGGAAGGAATCCTGAAAGGACTGTGTGAGGTGGTGCTTGTGATTTCAAACAAGGACTCGGCAACAGGACTTGAAACAGCCCGGAAAGCCGGCATACCGGCAGTCTGCGTGTCCTCAAAAGGGAAAAAACGCCGGGAATTCGAAGTGGAACTGATTGAAAGCCTGGAACCATACAAACCCGATTATATCATTCTGGCAGGTTTTATGCGGATTTTGACGCCTTTTTTTATCCATCGATACCGAAACCGGATTTTGAATATCCATCCTGCCGATACGGCACGGTTTCAGGGCATCGGAGGGTATGAATGGGCTTTTGAAAAAGGACTCAAAGAGACGAAAATCACCGTGCATCTTATCGATGACGGTGTGGATACCGGACCCGTACTGGCCCAAAGAACGGTGGATCTGCGCGGTGCAGAGACTCTGGAAGAGGTGGAAAAGCGAGGGCTTGCTGTTGAGCGAGCTTTTTACAGCGAAGTAATCCGGGATGTGCTGACAGGAAAAATTCATATACAGGAGATACAATCATAAATGTGTGGTATTATTGGAATTACAGGTCATGAGGATATTTCTGCAGAGCTGATTAACGGATTGACGGTGATTCAGCACCGCGGACAGGATGCGGCCGGTATCGTGACGTTGAACAGTCGTTTCCGGATGAAAAAGGGACAGGGACACGTTAGCCGGGTTTTCAGGAATTTCGATCCGGAAGCCTTTCGGGGGAAATGTGGTTTGGGACACGTGCGTTATGCAACCATGGGATCCACTCTGGAGGTGGACGCCCAGCCTATTGCCGTGAATTACCCCTACGGACTGGCAATGGTTCACAATGGGAATGTGATCAATTTTCAGGAGCTGAGACGGCGGCTCTATGAGGACAATATGCGCCTTCTCGATACGTCCAATGATGTAGCCCTGATTCTTTACACATTTGCCGCCCAGCTTGAAAAGAAAGATCTGAAACATTTAGAGGTCAATGATCTCTTCGATGTGGTATCAGAAGTCCAGGATTTGGTCAAAGGGGCTTATTCTGCTCTGACGATTATTGCCAACAAAGGGCTTCTGGCCTTTACGGATCCTTACGGTATCCGGCCGCTGGTGATGGGACGAAAACTCACAGACCAGGGGGTGGTGTATGCCTTTGCATCTGAAACGACTGTTTTTGATTTTCTGGAATATGAAATGATGCGGGATTTACAACCGGGCGAAGCGGTTTTTATTGATAAGGAGATGAATGTCCATTCCAAAATTCTCAAACAGGAAAAACAGGCATTCTGCGTATTTGAATATATTTATTTTGCCCGGGAGGATTCGGTATTTCATAAACGCCTGGTGGCCAGTGAGCGGGTGAAAATGGGCAAAAAGCTGGCAAAAACCTTTCAGGAATCAGGTATCGATCCCGATATTATTATTGATGTTCCCAATTCGGCCTACTTTTTTGCATCCGGACTGGCGGAAGAGGTCCATGTACCCTATCGGCGTGGTTTGGCGAAGAACCGTTTTGTGGGACGGAGTTTTATTACGCCCACTCAAAAAGAGCGGGAAAATGTGGTGAAACAGAAGCTGAATCCCATCAAAGATATCATCAAAGGCCGGAAAGTCGCAGTGGTGGATGACTCCATCGTCCGGGGGACCACATCACGTCATATCATTCACCTGTTACGGGAATATGGCGCGGCGAAGGTTTTCTTTGTTTCGGCCTCGCCGCCGATCAAATTCCCCTGTATTTACGGCATTGATATGTCCGTCCGGAAAGAAATGGTGGCTTCCCATTACAATAACAACGAGGAAATCGCCCGGGTGATCGGGGCGGATGCCGTGGTGTACCAAAAGCTGGAAGATTTGCAGGAACTTTACCACGATTTGCCTATATGCGATGCGTGTTTTTCCGGTCATTACCCGACGGGCATCACAAAAGAAATCCTGGATCACATCGAACAGGAAAAAATCGGATCGGACAGGAATTAAGGGAATGATGAAGACACTCCTGCTGAAAAACGGATCAGTCTTACATCCCGACGGCCGGATTGAGCGGGAAGATTTGCTGATTGATAAGGGAAAAATCCGTACAATCGGACGGATTGAACTTTGTCCGGAGATGGATGTGCTGGATGCCGCGGGAGGATTGATCCTGCCCGGAATGATCGATCCCCATGTCCATTTTCGTGAACCGGGTTTTCTTGCCAAGGAAGGCATTGAAAACGGTTCGCGGGCAGCTGTCAAGGGAGGTGTGACGACTGTTTTCGATATGCCGAATACCGATCCTCCTTGTGATACGCCGGAAGCCTTTGAAGCAAAAGAGCGTCTGTTTAAAGAGAAATCCCTGGTAAACTGGGGACTCCATTTCATGGCGACGCCGGACATGCGGGACATTCCCGAAAGGGCTGCTTCAGCAAAAATATTTATGGCCAGATCATCCTCCCGTTCCGCCTGGAACCGGAAAGACGTCTTATTGTCGATTTTTAGGAAAGCCCGGCGGGTGACGATCCATGCTGAAGATGAAAGCTGTTTTACCTGTGCATCCCAACACCATCTCCGGCGCCCCAGAAAGGCAATCCGGACGGCATTGGAAACCATTCGGCGGGTTCTCATGCTTCTACCGGAAAAAGAACGCCCCCGGGTGGTTATCTGCCATGCATCCACCCTGGAAGATGTCCAATGGCTGGCGGATATGAAGGCAAAAGGTGTTGACGTTTGGGGTGAAACGGCGCCTCATTACCTGTGGTTTACCCGGGAGGATGAGCAACAATACGGTGCAAGGTATCAGGTGAATCCTCCTTTACGGGATGTGGCGGACCGCGATGCTGTACGGCAGGGCATTCGGGACGGTATAGTAGATTTTATCGGGACGGATCATGCCCCTCATACACCTGCCGAAAAAAGGAGTGATAATCCTCCCTCAGGCATTCCGGGCATAGAGTGGGCCGTCCCCGCCATATTGGAACTGGCAGAACAAAACCTGCTGTCCCGGTCCCGGATAACCCGGCTCATCTCTTCAGGCGCCGCCGCATGTTATGGAATAGCCGGATATCATGGTATCCGTCGGGGTTCTGTTGCCGATCTGATCGTCCTGAAAAAAGGAGAGAGAGCTGAGCCTGTGATTACCAAAGCGGGATACAACCCCTATGAACGCATCCCCCTGACGTATCTCGTTGATACCGTGTTGATTCAGGGGAAGGTGGTTTTTTTAAATAAGGATTTTGTGACACGCAATAAAGGAAAGGAGATTATTGGTGCTTTCACCGGCTAAATGTCAGTTTATTGAATGCCTGATACAGGAAGGTGTTCTGAAATTCGGAAGCTTCACGTTGAAATCGGGGATGGAGTCTCCGTTTTTTTTAAACCTTGGAAATATTGCTTCGGCGAAAGCCCTGGACTTGACGGGAAAGGCATTTGCCGAAATGATTTCCGAATGTTTCCCTGAAGCGTCCCACATATACGGACCGCCATATAAAGGCATATCCCTGGCAACGGCTACGGTGATGAAGCATCCTGACCGGCGCCTGGCCATGTTTTACAACCGGAAAGAGATGAAAACTCATGGGGAAAAGGGGATGTTTGTGGGACATACACCGGAAAAAGAGAGTACTGTGATTATGGTAGATGATGTGATGACAACAGGAGGGACCAAGCTGGAGGCCATGGTACTGATTGAACGGACATTTGGCGTGAAAGTCGCCGGCGTTGTGGTGGCGGCAGACCGGCGAAGGAAAGGAGAAATCACTGAATTTCCCGTGCCCTTGAAATCTCTGATTGATCTTCCCGATTTGATTGAGTATATGAAAACCAGGAATCCGTCCATGGCGGACGTGTTGAACACCTTTTATCATGGAGAAAGCAATGGATAAAAATATAAAAATCATTCCCGCACTGGATTTGACCGATCTGGATAAGCTGGAAACCCTGATCCGGGCAGTGGATGATCATCCTGTCATTTATGGGTATAAGCTGGGTTTTTCACTTGGACTCACATACGGTTTACCCCGGGTGTGTAAACTGATCCGGAAGCATACGAACAAGCCCTTGATATATGATCACCAAAAAGCGGCCACGGATATTCCTGCAACGGGCAAACTCTTTGCCGATGTTATGAAATCTTCCGGAATCGACGAGGTGATCATTTTTCCACAGGCAGGCCCCGATACTCTGAAAGCCTGGGCCGGGGCTTTGAAAGAGGAAGAGTTAAAGGTGATCGTCGGCGGTATTATGACCCATCCGGCTTATCTGGAGTCGGAGGGAGGATTCATTCGCGACACGGCAGCTGCAGATATCTACAGACTGGCTTTCGAAGAGAATGTCCGTGATTTTGTGATACCCCTTACCAAGCCGTTTGAAACGGAAAGAATCTACAAAGAAGCCGGGCTGGATGATGGTTGCACTTTTTATTCGCCGGGGTTTGGAAGCCAGGGCGGTAATCCGGCTGATTTTCCCTTTATCCGGAATCATTACCTCATCATCGGCAGATCTCTGTTGAAGGCAGAGAATCCGGTCCTTTATCTGGATGAAGTATCAAAAAAAATTAATAATACATCGGGGGACGCATGAAACGTGATCTTATATCCATGCATGATCTGAAGGCTGAGGATATTCAGGTCTACCTGGATACTGCCGCCCGGGTCGAAACGATTTCTCTGAAAGACAGGTTTCAGCTTCTTCAGGGAAAAATTATGGCTTCCCTCTTTTTTGAAGCCAGCACCCGGACCCGCCTGAGTTTTGAGGCAGCCATGTACCGGCTTGGAGGGAATGTCATTGGTTTTGCCGAACAGGCCGCCACCTCCGTTTCAAAGGGGGAATCCTTTTCGGATACGATTCATACGGTGGAAAGCTACTCGGATGTCATTGTGATCCGCCATCCCAAGGAGGGCACATCCCGTCATGCCGCCCAAATCAGCTATCTGCCCGTCATCAATGCCGGAGACGGTACAAATCAGCATCCTACACAAACCCTGCTGGATCTCTATACGATTATTAAAAATTTCAAGAAAATTGAAGGACTCCGTATCGCTTTTGTGGGGGATTTGAAATACTCCCGGACCGTCCACTCTCTGCTTCAGGCCCTGATCAAATTCCGGGTCAATGAATTTATGCTTGTATCGCCTGAATCCCTGCGGCTTCCCGAATATCTGAAACGGGTGAAAACGGATTTTCCCGTCACATTTGTGGAAACGAAGAATCTGGAGGATGCCATCCCCTATGCGGATATTATTTACATGACCCGGATCCAGCGGGAACGGTTTCCGGATCAGATTGAATATGAAAAGGTCAAAGATGCATTTTGCCTGAACGCCGGTATGCTGAAAAATGCCCCTGAACAACTCAAGGTCCTTCATCCCCTGCCCCGTGTAAATGAAATTGCACCGGATGTGGATGAAACACCGCACGCAGAATATTTTTGTCAGGTAAAAAACGGACTGATCATGCGGCAGGCCATTCTTTTAAATGTCTTTGAGGTGAAAATATGAGTGACAAAAAAATTCAGATGATTCCCAAAATCCGTAGCGGAATTGTGATTGATCATATTCCGGCCGGCGATGGAGTTCATATCCTGGAAATACTGGAACGGGATCCGGCATTGAAAAACGTCCCTATTACTTTTGGGATGAACTACCAAAGCAACAAACTGGGCGCCAAAGATATGCTGAAAATTAAAAAAGATGATCTGTGTGAACGAACCATACAGCATATTTCTCTTGTATCTCCCGGCGTTACCATTAAACGGATTCGAAATTTCGAGGTGGTCGAAAAGGTTTCCGTTCAGCCGCCCAAAGAGATAGTGAATCTCCTCAGGTGTCTGAATCCCGGGTGTATTACCCAAAATGAGCCGGGACTGAAAACCCGGTTTATCCTGACGGATCCCAGGAATAATCTGGTGACTTGTGTTTATTGTGAACGGGAGTTTTCCATCCACGAATTATCTCCCATTATTTGAGACAGGGTATGGATATACAACTGAAAACAACTTTTCTCGGTAAAGAATACGCTTCTCCTCTTGTTCTGGCCTCCGGTGTTTTAGGACTCACAGCCGATTCCATGAGGCGTGTTCTGGATGCGGGTGCCGGAGCCGTTACGACGAAATCCTTCGGACTGGTACCCCGGAAAGGACATCCGTGTCCTGCTGTTTTACCTTATGACAGCGGTCTGCTCAATGCCGTGGGATTATCAAATCCCGGTGTAGACGAGATGGTGAAGGAAATCAGAAAACTCCGGGATCATTCAGGTACGTCCGGCATATTTGCCTCGGTTTTCGGGAGGACCCATGAAGAATTTGGCGAGGTGACCCGGCAGGCTGTAGAATCTGAACCGGACCTTATTGAAGTAAATGTTTCGTGTCCGAATGTCTCATCGGAATTTGGTTCTCCCTTTGCTGCCAGCGAGAGGGATGTTGAGAAAATTACCCGGATTGTGAAAAAAGCGGCAGGTAAAATTCCTGTGAGTATAAAACTGACAATTCATTGTCCATCTCTGATTAAAATGGCGAGAATCTGTGAAGAAAATGGGGCGGATGCCATTACGGCTATCAATACAGTGGGTCCCGGTATGCTGATTGATACGGGTGTGATGAAGCCGGTTCTGGCCAATAAAGTGGGAGGTGTTTCAGGTCCTGCCATTTTTCCCCTGGCCCTGAAAGCTGTGTATGAAATTTGTGGAAATACAGCCCTGCCTGTTATAGGGACAGGAGGTGTGAGAACTGCTGATCAGGCGGTGCAGATGATTATGGCCGGTGCAAGTATGGTCAGTATTGGATCGGCGGTTTATTACGGGGATATTGAAATTTTCAGTCGGATAAACCGTGGGATTTATACGTGGATAGAGGAAAGAAACATCAAAGATTTAAAGTCGATCAGAGGAGTAGTGCATGAGTGATCAGATGAAAACATATCCGGTGCTGAATATCATAAGTCACTCCCCTGTCATGAAGAGTTTTTACTTCAAACAACCGGAGCCGGATATTCAATCCGGCCGTTTTTTCAACGTATGGCTTCCCGGTGTGGACGAGAAGCCTTTTTCTGTTTCCGATGTCTTTCAGGGGATTATGGAGATAACCGTTAAGGCGGTAGGGCCTTTTACCCGGAAATTGATGAATGTCCGCCGCGGTGATTTGCTGGGTCTTCGGGGACCTTTTGGTAAAGGATTTAGTCATCATCAACACGCCCTGCTGATTGGCGGCGGGATGGGAATTGTTCCTCTGCGTTATCTGGCACGGCAGCTCCGTACACTGGGCTTTCATTTTGAAGTACTTTTGGGGGGGCGGTGTGCACAGGATATCCCTTTTCAAAACGATTTTTCCGAGTGGGCTCCCACAACCTTTGTGACCGATGACGGATCACTGGGATATAAAGGACTGGTAACAGATTACATGCAGGATAAAATTCTGGAAAGCCGCTTGTCTTTTATTTATTCTTCAGGACCTGAAGCCATGCTTGTGAAAGTGATGGACCTTGCGACACAGGCCGGACTTGATTACGAAATCAGTTTTGAACGGTATATGAAATGCGGGATCGGTATTTGTGGTCAGTGTGTTGTGGATGGATCCGGAATCCGGTTATGTAAGGAAGGACCCGTATTAACACGGCTGGAAGCAGAGAAAGTAAATGAATGGGGCATGCCCCACCGGGATGCCACGGGCCGGAGAACCTCCCACTGAAAGAATCCTGAATCACAAAAAGCATCCGGACATTTGTCAAAACAATTATGAATATTTTTTTCTGTATGAAGAAAGCCCCGTTTCCGGGGCTTCCATCTGGAAAGGAAAACTTCCTTTGACTAAAATGATTAACTAAAAGGAAAAACACGGTGTAAATCAAAAGGAGATAAGCGAATGAAGTTGTTTGTTTTTGGGTATTGATGCATAAGGCCTTTAATTGTTTTGCTTTAAAGATTTTAAAAAAAAAATGACGGGATGTCACTACTACAAAAACACTACATTTTTCCGGCAGAAAGACTTGGATAACCCCTGATTCGGGGAGAATAATGGAAGATAATCGGAGCATTTATTTTTATATTATGCCGAATTACAATCAACTTAAACTTAAACTGTTTTCAGAAGGAGGTTGACCTTGATTAATGTCATTTGGCTGGCCATGATAGTTATAGGTGTAACGATCGCATCAGTAGATTGTTTAATAGATTTTGCCAACGGGTCGATTATATGGAATCCGACGATGGAACCCCTTGCCAATTTGACCTCCGGTGTTTTTGATTCCGTAAAATTTGCAGTCACTCTCGCTATCGGTCTGGTAGGGATCATGTCCTTATGGCTTGGATTGATGAAAATTGCGGAAAAATCCGGTTTAATAAAAATTATTGCCAGGGTTGTCAAACCAGTGATGATTCGTCTGTTTCCGGAAGTTCCTCCGGATCATCCGGCTATGGGTGCCATTGTTATGGCTATTGCAGCCAGTGTTCTCGGTCTTGGCAATTCAGCCACACCGTTAGGGCTTAAGGCTATGCAGGAATTGCAGACGCTGAATAAGATTAAAGACACGGCTTCCAATGCCATGTGTATGCTGATGGCCATGAGTACATCGAGTGTCACCCTGATTCCGGCAACTATCATCGGCATACGGGCAGCAGCTAATTCCAACAATGCTTCGGAAATTATTGCGCCGGTGATTCTGGCGACAGGTATTTCCACGACAGTAGCCATTATTATGACCAAAATACTGGAAAAACTTCCACGTTACCGCTATCCGGATACAGGGGCAGAGCAACAACTTTCTGACAATCAAAATCAAACTTTACAGGAAAATGTATAAGGAGTATCATCGATGTTTGAAGCAATCTTAAATGTTATATCGGTACTGGCCATTCCGCTTATTATTGTTTTGATTCCCTTATACGGGTATCGGAAAGGGTTGAAAGTGTACGAAGTATTTACCGTCGGTGCCAAAGAAGGATTTGATGTGGCTTTGCGGATTATCCCTTATCTCGTAGCCATTTTTACTGCTATCAGCATTTTCCGGACTTCCGGTGCCATGCAGGTTCTCTCCTGGATTATGAGTCCCCTGACCCATTTAATCGGTATGCCCGGAGATGTATTACCACTGGCATTTATGCGGCCACTCTCCGGCAGTGGTGCGTTGGGTATCTTATCCGAGTTGGTGAAAACCCACGGCCCTGATTCAACGATTGGACGAATGGCTTCCATTATGATGGGCTCGACTGAAACGACATTTTACGTGCTTGCGGTCTATTTCGGTTCCGTGTCTGTTACCAATTCACGTCACGCCGTCCCCGCTGCCCTCACGGCCGATCTGGCAGGTATTATATCAAGTGTTGTGTTGACGAATATTATTTTTGGATAAGAATGGATATCGGTTATTTTTTTCACAATGGACGCACAAAAATCCGGTCCTTAACATAAAAAAATGGGGCGGACAATGTCCGCTCCAACTCAAGACTCAAAACTCTAATTCAGAATTTTTCTCAAATATTTCGCCGTATAAGATTCAGGATGTTTAATCACCTCTTCCGGCTCACCGGCCACCAGTACCTGTCCGCCATGATCCCCGCCATCCGGTCCCAGATCGATGATATAATCTACTGTTTTAATTACATCCAGGTTGTGTTCGATAATAAGGACTGTATTTCCTTTTTTGACCAGTTTATGAAGGACCTTCAGCAGCATTTCCACATCGGCAAAATGGAGTCCGGTTGTCGGCTCATCCAAAACATATAACGTTCTGCCGGTCCCGATACGGCTCAGTTCGGTGGAAAGTTTGATTCTTTGGGCTTCACCTCCGGAAAGGGTTGTGGCCTGTTGACCCAGATGGATATACCCCAGTCCTACATCGGCAAGGGTTTTCAGTTTCCGCTTGATGGCGGGATGGTTCTTGAAAAATTCCAAAGCTTCTTCCACTGTCATGTCCAGGACATCGGCAATGGTTTTACCCCGGTATTTAATCTGCAGGGTTTCCCGGTTGTACCGTTTTCCTTTGCACTCTTCGCATCGGACATAGACATCGGGCAGAAAGTGCATTTCAATTTTTTTAATGCCGTCGCCGTTGCAGGATTCACACCGTCCGCCTTTTACATTAAAACTGAAGCGTCCGGGTGAATACCCCCGCAGTTTGGCATCCGGCAGAGATGCAAAAAGTTGACGGATATGAGTAAAAACACCGGTATAGGTTGCCGGATTGGATCTGGGGGTCCGCCCGATAGGAGATTGGTTGATATTGATGATTTTATCAAGATATTCAACACCTGTGATGGATTCATATGGAAGGGCCGTTGTTTTGGCATGCATGAGATTTCTGCTTAAAATGGGCACAAGCGTTTCATTGACCAGTGTGCTTTTTCCCGATCCGCTGACACCTGTTACACAAATCATTCGTCCCAGAGGGAAAGAGACCGTAATTGACCGGAGATTATTCCCTTTGGCACCATGCAGTGTCAGCATTTTCCCGTTTCCCTTATTTCTTTTTTCCGGGATGGGAATACATTTTTTTCCGCTTAAATACATGCCTGTGAGACTTTTAGCACAGCTTTTAATATCCTCAAGGGATCCGCTGGCCACGATTTCACCTCCGTGCACACCGGCTCCGGGCCCCATATCTACAATCCAGTCCGCCGCCTCCATGGTTTCATGATCATGCTCGATGACAACAATGGAATTTCCAAGATCCCGTAGTTTTTTCAGAGTATCCAGGAGCCTGCTGTTGTCTTTCTGATGCAGGCCGATGCTGGGCTCATCCAAAATGTACAGCACGCCGGTCAGTTGGGATCCAATTTGTGTTGCCAATCGAATCCGTTGTGCTTCACCGCCGGATAAGGTCCCGGCACTCCGGCTCAGGGTCAGATAACCCAGTCCCACATTGACTAAAAATCCATAACGCTGATAGATTTCATTGAGTATCTGTCCCGCTATTTGCTGCTCTGTGGTGTTCAGGGACAGATTTTTGAAAAAGTCAAGTCCGTTTCGTATGGACATCTGTGAGATATCGTCGATGTTTTTTCCACCGATATAAACGCTCAGACTGGATCGTTTCAGACGGCTGCCACCACAGACTCGACAAGGTTCCACACTCATGAACTTTTCAATCCAGGCCCGGATACCCGGACTCTGGGTTTGGTGATATCGGCGTTTCAGATTGTTTACAACGCCTTCCCAGACTCCCTTATATTCGCCGGACCACCGCTCGCTTTCATAAGATATGGTGATTTTCTCGTCTCCCGTTCCATAAAGCAGAATCTTTTGCACCGTCGGGGATAACTTGTACCAGGGGGTTGTGAATTTGAAATTGTACTCCTGTGTCAGTCCCTTTAATATGCTGGAATAATAATTACCCCGCGGTTGTTCACCCAGGGGGACAATGGCACCGCCGATCAGGCTTAATTTTTTATTGGGGACCAGCAGATTGGGGGAGATCTCCATCATGGTGCCTAATCCTGAACAGGCCGGACAGGCACCAATGGGATTGTTAAATGAAAACATGCGGGGGGACAATTCTTCGTAGCTGACTTCCGGGTGGTGTGGACAGGCATAATGTTCACTGAACCGGTGTTCCGTACCGTCATTTTCTTCAATCAATACATTGCCTTTGCCCATTTTCAGTGCCAATTCGATGCTGTCCGTTAAGCGGGAAGATATGCCATCCTGAATGACCAGCCGGTCGACAACCAGTTCAATGGTGTGTTTATTGTTTTTAGACAATGAGAGATCGTGGGCGAGAGGAGTGACTTTCCCGTCAATCCGGGCACGTATAAATCCTTCACGACGCATTTCACGAAAAAGATCCCGGAATTCACCCTTTCGCTCACGAACCATCGGCGCCAGAATCTGAACCTTTGTCCCCCTTTCCATCTCCATGACGGCATCCACAATCTGCTGGACTGTCATTTTGGTGACGGGTGTTCCGCAAATATAACAGTGGGGTTTGCCGATTCGGGCAAAAAGGAGCCGCAGATAATCATGAATTTCAGTTACCGTTCCTACCGTGGAACGGGGATTACGGTGGGTTGTCTTCTGCTCAATGGAAATTGCCGGAGATAATCCTTCAATATAATCCACATCAGGCTTTTCCATCAGTCCTAAAAACTGACGGGCATAGGATGAAAGAGACTCCACATAACGACGCTGTCCTTCGGCATACAAAGTGTCAAAAGCCAGTGACGATTTGCCGCTTCCAGACAATCCCGTCACGACCACCAGTTTATTCCGGGGTATGGAAACTGAAATGTTTTTCAGATTATGTTCCCGTGCTCCCGTAATGCGGATTGTATCCATGTCCATGAGATTCCCCGATTTTTGGTCAAGTTGAAATTTACGAAAACTTTTTTATCGTATGGTGAATCTTTCACAATTTTCAGATGGTTCTCTTTCCTGTCCATTATTTCATATCTGTGAAACAGCATCCTCTCTTTACCCGCATCTTTTTGTTTGATAAATTCCCATCTCAAAGAAAGGATAAACATGGAACTACAGAAAGTGATGCGGAAAAAGGGAATGATCCGGACTGTTGGCCTTATGACCGGGACATCCATGGATGGATTGGACATTTGTGTGGCGGATATTGATCTGACACAGAAAGGGCTCCAATATAAGGTGTTGTATAGCGATTCAGTTCCTTTTCCTTCAAAATTAAAAGAGAGAATTCGCGAGAATTTAACGGGGCATGTGCCGGAAATGTGTGCTTTGCATTATGATCTGGGACGTTTTTATGCCCGTGAAGTGTCGGAAAGTCTGAAAAGGCATCACATTTCATCGGTGGATTTAATCGGATCCCATGGACAAACCCTGCATCATATCAGTGGGCATTCCACGCTTCAGATAGGTGAACCCTCTTTTTTGGCCGATACACTGAATGTTCCTGTTGTTTCTGATTTCAGGGCAGCGGATATTGCTGCCGGAGGGACGGGGGCACCGTTGATTCCGGCTGTGGATCTGTGGCTTTTTCAAAAAAAAGACACGGGCCGTTGCCTTTTAAATATCGGTGGCGTGGCTAATATCAGTCTGATTCCTCCGTCCCGGATTCATCTTCCGGTTTTAGGGTTTGATACAGGACCGGGCATGGGATTGCTGGATGAACGATATCGTCAACTTTATGAAGGGCCTTATGACACCAATGGTGAAAAAGCACTGAAAGGAAAAATACACCAGGATATATTGAATACATGGAAAAGACACCCCTTTATCCTGAAAAATCCGCCAAAATCCACCGGACGGGATGAATTCGGTGCAGACTGGCTGAATGAGCACCGGGAGGAACTGGAAAGCATGGATGGGCCGTCCCAGCTTGCAACCCTGGCGGCATTGACCGCTGAAACCATTGCGGACAGTGTTTTAAAATACCGGGATCCATATACACTGTCTGAGTTGCTGGCCGGGGGAGGAGGAAGTCGGCACCCCTTGATTATAAACTACCTGAAAGAAAAGCTTAAGGGAATTCAGGTTAAATCCGTCAAAGATGCCGGCGTGGATCCGGATTCCAAGGAAGCCCTTGGCTTTGCCATTCTGGCCGTTGCCTGTATTCGTCGGATTCCGGGAAATATCCCTTCAGTAACCGGTGCCCGAAAACCGGTGATCCTTGGGAAAATCACTTCGTGAATAAAAATATAATATCATGCATGTTTAAAGGTATCTCTCATAAAACACCGGAAGTACCCGACTTGATTTTACAGGAGATAAATTTTATTATTTATCCTGAATATACGTCAGAATATTCTCTAAATTATCGGCACAAATAAGGAAAGATGATGAAAATAAGCGGTTTCTCCTTCGTTCGGAATGGAATCAATCTCTATTATCCCATTGTAGAATCCATTAAATCAGCCCTGCCCTTGGTGGATGAATTCGTTGTGGCAGTGGGAAAATCCGATGACGGGACCCGGGAAGCCATAGAGGCCATTGGGGATGCCAAAATAAAGATTATTGATACCCAATGGGATGAAAAATATTTTAAAAAAGGCATCATCAATGCCATTCAGACCGATATTGCCAAAAAGCAATGCACCGGGGACTGGCTATTATACCTTCAGGCAGACGAGGTGCTGCATGAAAATGACCTGCCGGTCATTAAAGCCCGCTGTGAAGAACTCATTGATAATCCCGAAGTGGAGGGACTTTTATTTAAATACCGTCATTTCTGGGGAGATTATGATCATTACCATATCAGTCACGGATGGTATCCCCATGAAATCCGGATTATTCGGAATCGTTCCGATATTCACTCTTACGAAAGTGCCCAGTCTTTTCGTGCATTTGACTATTACGACAATCCCCGCCAGCCGGAAGGAACCCGGAAGCTCAAAGTTGCTTCTGTAAATGCCTGGATTTATCATTACGGATGGGTTCGCCCGCCTTATCTGATGCAATCAAAAAGCCGGGCTTTGTCCGGATTACATTGGGGTCTGGGACGGGCTAAGGATTATTACGACAAGGCGCCAAAGGAATTTGACTATGGTCCCCTGCAACACCTGGGGCGTTTTAAGGGAAGTCATCCGAAAGTTATGAAAGAAAAAATTCAATCCATGGACTGGAAAGATAAATTGCAGTACTCAGGTAAACCGAATCCTTTGAGAAAAAAACATAAACATGAAACCCTCCGTTACCGCTTAACCACCTTGGTTGAACGGGCATTGAACCGGCCGGTGGGACAATTTAAAAACTATATTCTCTTGCGGGATGTCTGAAAAAACACCGTTCTCTCTTTCAGCTGCCCTCATTGTGAAAAATGAGGAAAAAAATATCCGGCGATGCCTGGAATCGATTCGCTGGATACGGGATATTGTGGTATACGACAGCGGCAGTACGGATAAAACCCCGGACATTTGTCGTGCCTATGGATGTCGGCTTTTTGAAGGGGAATGGTTGGGTTTTGGTCCTGCCAAACAATTTGCCGTTTCCCAAACCCTTCATGATTGGGTTTTGGTCATTGATGCCGATGAAGAAGTGAGTCCTGAACTGAAAGAAGAGATTCTTGCCGTCATAGAGAATCCGGTTTTCGACGGTTACAGGATTCGCCGCCTGTCTTACTATCTGGGGCGGCTGATTCGCCACAGCGGTTGGAATCGTGATGATACTCTCCGCCTGTTTCACAAAGAACGCGGCCATTTTAACGATAAACAGGTTCATGAATCGGTACAGATCCCGTCAGGCAGTATCGGGAAAATCGAATCCCCTCTCTATCACTATACATATCCCGATATCAATACCCATTTGCGTAAAATTTCACACTATACAGATCTGGCGGCTGAATCGGCAGTCCGTCAGGGGAAACGATCCGTTTTATTCCTTGCTTTTATAAAAGCCGATTTCAAATTTTTTAAAATGTACTTTCTGCAGGCTGGTTTTTTGGATGGCTGGGAGGGGTTGATCCTGGCATCGGTTTCGGCTTTTGGTGTGTTTCTGAAATATGTGAAAATCAGTCGTCTCAGCCGGGGTAAAAAGGTATGAAGGGACGGATCATTCATATCGACACGGCAAAAAGCTGGCGTGGGGGACAGCAACAGGTGGCATATCTCCATGAAGGAGTCATTCAAAGGGGAATAGATTCCCTGATGGTTTGCCCGGAGCATTCTGTCATGGCTTCATGGTGCCGGGAGCGCCGGCTTCCCGTCCAAACCCTTCCCCTGTGTTGTGAAGCGGATATTGTATCGGCCCTGCGGTTGGGACGATTTGTCAGAAAGACAGGACGGTGTATACTCCATGCTCATAACGCCCATGCTTTGAGCATTGCCCTGATGACCAAATTGCGGGTTAAAAGACAAGCGGCCGTCATTGCTTCCCGGCGGGTTGATTTTCCATTGAAAATTCATGCCCCGGCTCAATGGAAATACAGGACTGCTCTTCTGGACCGGATCATCTGCATCAGTCATGAAATCCAACGGATCATGCAGAGTCACGGAATCTCTGAAGACAAACTGATTGTTATCCCGTCCGGTATTGATATTCACAAATTTGATTCTGTTGATCAAAGTCCGACTTTTCGGGAGGAATGGAATATCCCGCCGCATCATAAGATTGTATGCACCGTGGCTGCTTTGACTGGTCATAAAGATTATCCTACTTTTCTTGAATCCGCAAGGCTTGTTCTGATGACATATTCTGAGGTGACTTTTTTAGCCGTCGGTGAGGGGAAACAGGCTGAAGAGATTAAATCTCTCGCTGAAAAGAAGGGTTTAGAAAAGCATTTCATTTTTACCGGATTCAGGACAGATGTGGGCCGGTTTCTGAAAAACAGCGATCTTTTTGTTATGGCATCCAAAAAGGAAGGACTCGGGACATCGATTCTGGACGCGGAAACTGCCGGGTTGGCGGTTATTGGTACGGATGCAGGCGGTATTCCGGAAGTTATCCGTCACGGGGAAAACGGATTCATTGTACCCCGGCAACAACCGAAAGCTCTCTCCGATGCTATTCTTACACTTCTCCGGGATGATGAAAAAAGAAAGATGTTCGGGGAAAAAAGCCTGGCGTTTGTCAGGAACTTTGATATTTCATTTACTGTGCAAAAACATATCAAGTTATATGAAGAAATCTTTAAAAAATATTAATCCGGAACACATTCTGATCATTCAGACTGCCTTTATCGGGGATGTGATCATGTCCACCCCCTTGATACAGGCGGTGTGTGACCGGTGGCCCGATTCTGAAGTGGATATTCTAACCCGGCCGGAATCAGCGATACTCTTTTCAAAACATCCAAGAATCCGACGGATTTATACCCTGGATAAATCCGGGCAGCAGAGAAAATATGAATCACTCACGGATAAGATTCGTGAACTTCGCCCCAATAACTATGATATTGCTTTTTCCATTCAGAGCAGCTTGACTTCATCTCTGCTTATGCTTTTATGCCGGATAAATATCCGGGTGGGTTTTTACAGGCAGAAACTGATTAACGTGAAAATCCATCCTCCTAAAGGACTGCATGTCCGGAAACGGTATCTGACCATGATTGAGCCCTTTACCGATAAGACCTATTCGGATGAGACCCACTTGTATCTGGGCACAAAGGACAAACAAAAAGCGGACAACATTGTCGGTAAAATAAAAAAGAACAGGGAAATTTTAATTGGATTCGCCCCGGGTTCGGTCAGGGAAACCAAGAAGTGGCCGGCTTCTTACTGGACGGAATTGCTTATCCTCCTGGAAAATAAGGGGTATGAAATTGTGTTTCTCGGAAGTCCGTCTGAACGGGAACTTTGTGCATCGATCATCCACAATGCCGGATTGAAGGCCTGGAATGCCGCCGGTGAGCTGAATCTTCTGGAATCTGCAGCACTTATTCATAAACTGGATCTTCTGGTGTGCAATGACAGTGCCCCCCTGCACATGGGGAATGCAGTGAAAACACCGGTTTACGCCTTTTTCGGTCCAACGGTGAAAGCTTTTGGCTGTTATCCTTACCGCGAATATGATAAAATTCTGGAAATTGACCTGCCTTGCCGTCCCTGCGGAAAACATGGACATGACCGGTGTCCCCTCAGACATTTTAAATGCATGATGGAACAATATCCCGGTGATATTGCAGAACTGATTTTTGAAAGGTTTAAACATGAATCAAAAACCTGAGCTGGTTCTCCTGACCGGAGATAAGGGTTTTTATGGACAAACACGAAAAGCATGGGTCAGCATGGATATCTCTATGCTGGAAACGCGCCTTTCATCCATGGGATATACGATACAGCGTTATACATTTCAGGAATTATATAACCGGAACATCCTTTTCTCGGGGAAGACAATTCTCTATTCCTTCAGTCAAAAAGAAAATGTTCGTCAGTATATACGGGATATTATCTTCCACTTGAGTAAAACCAATACCGTGATCCCTTCCCTGGATTTGCTTTTATGTCATGAAAACAAGGGCTTCCAGGAACTATATAAGCGTGAATTGGGCATGACCGGCTTGAAGGCCTGGTATTTTTCCGGTTTGCAGGATATTGATTCTTATGACATTCCCTATCCTGTTGTTTTGAAAACAGTTTCGGGCTCAAACGGGAAGGGTGTATTTCTGATTCCCGATCAAAAAAGTTTGGAAAGGCAGGTACAAAAACTCACCCGGGTGGGATTCTGGACCCGGGTGGATTTATTCCGCCGGCGCTATTTCAGAAAACGGTCATATCCCGATTATCCTCTTCATGATGATTATCAGGATTATCTCCAGTACCGGGAATATATCACACAGCACCGGAATTTTATCCTGCAGGAATTCATTCCCGGATTGACCTATGATACCCGGGTCCTGGCACTGGAAGGAAAGTTTTTTGTGACCCGCCGCCATACCCGCAAAGGGGATTTCAGGGCCAGCGGGACCAAGAAATTTGATTTTGATTTTACACCGGATGATGGCCTGCTGGAATTTGCCTCCAAAACAGTTGAACGCTTCAATACCCCCTTTCTTTCCATGGATATTATACATAACGAAGAGACCTTTTATTTGATTGAATTTCAGGCATCCCATTTTGGGGTCAATGTCATTACCAAGTCCCGGGGATATTATACAAGGGAAGGCGATTCATGGGCTTTCAAAGATGATAAGCAGGCTGTCGAGCTGGAAATAGCGGATGCTTTGGACAGGTATCTAAAACGAAGAGTTGAATCATAATGCCGTTATCATCACTTGTTTACACCTTACCGTACCGATTTTTCTGGACCCTGGCCCGATACCGGAACAGATTGATTCCCTGTGTGATTTATTGTGCAGAGCCTTTGGATTACACCGTTCTTGAACCGGTTGTCCGTTATCTCAATAAACCCTGCGTTTATGTGGCAAAAAACAAATGGACTGCCGACTATTTACGGCAAAAGGGAATTGCCGTTTCCCGAATGCCGGTCTTTCCCGAAACTGTTCTCATGGCCCGTCACGGAGCCTGGAAATTTCCGGTCCCTGCAATACGGAAATTCGGCTTCCGACACGGTCCCTACCATTTTAAAACATTTACCTCAGTCCGGAATTATCAGCCATTTACCCTTTTTTTTCTCACATCCCGGGCTGAAGAAGAAAAAGCCCGGAAATTAGGACTTGAAAATGTGATAGCAGTAGGTTATCCCAAACTGGATCCTGCCTTTGACGGAAGCTGGTCAGAGGAGAGGCTCAGGCACTTTCGTAAAACTACATTGAAAGATACGAAAAAGCCCATACTTCTTTTCAGTGCCACATGGGAAAAATCGGGGATGTCCGCCGTCCGGCACTGGTACCGTCGCCTGGATGAACTCACATCCGACTATACGGTTTGTGTAACACTTCATCCCTGGGTTTCCCGGGATGTCTTTCATATACTCAAATGTTCTTCCAATGTTTTCCTGGCATCTGCTGATGATCTCCTGCCGGTCATGATGCTTGCAGATTGTACCATCAGTGATACCAGTTCAATTATTGGGGAATTTATTGCCCTGGACAAACGAATCATTACCTTCCGGACCGGCAAAGCAGAGCGTAAGCCGGATTCCCTGGATGCCATGCTGGATAAGGCGGGTTACCGGGTGGATTCATTTGATGCATTAAAAGAGACAATCAGCAAATATTTAAATTCGGAAGATCCTTATGTCTGTTCCCGACGGGAACTGCGTGATCTTATGTTCTGCAATCTCGGGGTGGCCGGAAAACAGGCGGCGAAAATTATTCATAATCAATGAATATAAGCAAGGGTCATCTCGATACAAATCCGCCTGCGGCCTGCGAATAATTCAAATATAATATAGAACGAGCATGCTCGTTCCCTCGTTCCCTGTAATTTGTGTATAATTACTTTTTCCAGTTTATTGGATTGTTATTTATATATTTAACGTATTGAATTAATTCGTGATGCGATTTTATAATTATGTCATAATATGATTTCTGCCATTGAAAATTTTCAAAACCTGCTTGATGAATTAACCTGGATGATGCAGATTTAAATGATCTGATAATATTTGGTAATCCTTGATGTCTTGGAATTTTTTTAAAATTTAACATCTTAGAATCCAAAACATCTTTTGAATGTTTTATTTCAATTATTCCATGAATATGATCTGGCATAATAACATATTCCCTTAAATAACAATAATTTATATGTATAGGTAAATCATGCCGGCACTTTTGTGAAATTTCCCCATATTCATTTAAGGTCATTTTTTTATTAACAATTTTTCCGAAAATATTTCCATGATTCACAATTCGTATGTATTAGTCAAAAAATAACATTTCAGAGAAAAAAATAAATAAATCATAAAAAAATTCAAAAATAATTCAAATAATATAATATATGAAAATTACAAAACCCTTTCCATCCGGTAAAATTTTTCCGGTTTGGAAGCCAGGGATTTTGCCCATTTATAGCCGATAAAACCACCCAGTACAAGTCCGCCCAGTCCAAGGAAAAATTGGTAAAGTTCCAGTGGCATGGAGAGGGATTGCGGGTGAAGAAAATATCCGATTAAAAGTCCGGTAACAAAGCCTAAGCCGGGAATGCCGTATTGAATGGCAGATAATTGAATCAGAAAGGAGGATGTTTCGGTAAGTTCTACCAGGTCACCCGGTTTAGCGTCCAGATCGTTGGGGACCGGGATATGGACCGGTTCATTGCGTGTTTTCAGGGGAAGAACGGGAAAGAGGGGGAGGGAATAGCGGGAGGGGGAGCGTTGGGGCTGCATCAAAACGATGGCAAAATCGCCTTCGAGAGATTCCACCTTCCCGTTGGTCTGAGCTGTCAGTGACATCAGGAGTCGGTTCCTTCTTCATCCAGGCTTACCAACACATGGTTGGGACATTTTTGAGTAGGAAGTTCGTTGCGGTCTCCCCATTTATCGTAGTTGAAATGGGCAAGTCCGTTATCCAGATACATCATATCATCACCGGCTTCCCGAACACAAATTCCGCAGCCGATACAGGCCCGTGTACAGACAAGTCGGGAATATTTACCCGCATCCTGGTTCTTGCATTTTACAAAAACCCGGTGATTTACAGGATGGAGTTCAATAATGTTTCTGGGACAGGCTTCGGCACACTTACCGCATCCCACGCATTTATCTTCAATGACCACCGGAAGGCGGTTTTCACTCATATACATGGCATCGAAGGGACATGCATCCACACAATCACCAAATCCCAGGCAACCCCATTCACAGAGTTTCGTGGCACCCCCGCTGATATGAGCTGCCACACAGGATTCAAGTCCCATATATTCGCCTTTAACGGCCATCTCATTCAATCCGCCCTGACAGAGGACCCGGGCTTTCAGCGGTTCTCCCGCTTCGACTTTTACTCCAAGGATTTGGGCGATCTTATTTGCAGTTTCCACACCGCCGACGGGACACCCGTTGATGGGTGCGTTTCCTTTTACAACATTTTCGGCAAAGTTCATACACCCGGCAAATCCGCACCCGCCACAATTGGCTCCGGGAAGGGCATCGTTTACTTTTTCAATACGGGGGTCTTCTTCCACATGAAGTTTTTTATTGGCAATGGCAAGTCCGGTGGCAAACACCAGGCCGATTCCGCCCATACCACCCATGGAAATCAGAATGGCACTTAAATCCATATTTATTCCTCTGTCTTTTCAGTCCGGGCGGGATTGATCGAACACCCCGTAATACCGCAGGAACTGCAGGCACTGCCGGACGAAAGGCAGTCTGCATCGGGATAATTCCCTTTCTTACGGTAAAAGGTTTTGTTCATGATAACCATGCCAAGAGAATATATGAGTCCCACTGCCATCATGACGACAATAGTGGTGATGATGCTTGTGATGTTCATGTCATTTCCTCACTTTTTCCCTTGAACGACCGCACCGGGTTGACGTTCCTAAATTAAACCTGCAAATCCCATAAAGGCCAGGGCAAGACTGCCGGCAATGATCATGGTAATGCCCGCTCCCTGAAAATGTTTGGGGATATCCGCCAGTTCCAGCTCTTCACGGATACCTGCCATAATCACCAGGGCCAGGGTAAATCCTGCACCGGCTCCGATTCCGTATACCAGGCTTTCCATGAAGTTATACTCCCTGAGAACCGAAATGAGTGCAAGTCCCAGAATTGCACAATTGGTAGTAATCAGGGGAAGAAAAATCCCCAGGGCATCATAGAGGGGTTTACTGACTTTCCGGATAAACATTTCCACCAGTTGGACCAGTGAAGCAATTACCAGAATAAAGGAGACGTACTGGAGAATTTCCAGATTGTAGGGGACCAGCAAAAGATGGTAAATCAGCCAGGTCACTACAGCTGTAATCGTCATGACGAATGTCACCGCCATTCCCATGCTGACGGCTGAATCCACACGTTTTGATACACCTACAAAGGGACAAATCCCCAAAAACTGGCTAAGAACGAAATTATTAACAATAGCAGCTGAGATAAAAATTACCAGCAGTTCCATCAGCGTGTCCTCCTGTCATTAATCCAGTTTGATGCGCCGATCATGAGTCCCAGCGTAAGGAAAGCCCCCGGTGGCAGGATCATCACCATCCACGGGCTGAAAGAATCCCACATGACCTGATATCCCATGATAGTTCCTGAGCCCAGAAGTTCACGGATAGCACTGAGTATCAAAAGAACAAGAGTAAATCCGATCCCCATTCCAAGGGCATCCAGGATAGACCGTCCTACTCCGTTTTTTGATGCAAAGGCTTCCTGGCGCCCCAGAATCATACAATTCACAATAATCAGTGGAATAAAGGGTCCCAGATTTTTACTGATTTCCGGATAAAATGCTGCCAGATATCGATCCGCAATGGTTACAAAGGTCGCAATGATCACGATAAAACTGGCGATCCGGACCTGTTTTGGAATCATGTTCCTGAGTAATGAAATGAGGGTGCTGGAACAAATCAGGACAAATGAAGCTGCGAGTCCCATAGCCAGCCCATTCTCGACGGAAATGGTTACGGCAAGGGTTGGACAAAGTCCCAACAGGGCAATAAGAATGGGATTCTCTTTCCAGATACCCTTGGTAAAATCTTCAATCAGTGATACATTTTTTGCCATAGTTCACCTACTGATTTATGGATTCAAACGACGATTTTGCGGTGGGAACGGTTTCATTTAAAATGGTAATGACCGCCTTGGAGGAAATGGTAGCTCCTGTGATGGCTTCAATTTCCGAATCGCCGTTTGCTTTTTGGTTTTTCACATAGGTCAGATTGCCGGTATTTTTACCCCGGAACTGGTCGATGAACCAGGTTTCGCAACCTTCACGGGAGGGGTCATTAGCGATTTTGGTTCCAAGTCCCGGTGTTTCTTTTTGGCTGAGGACCGTGATTCCGGTAAATTCACTGAAGTCAGGAGTTACACCTACCATGAGAGAAATAATATCCTGAAACCCACCGCCTTCTGCTACAAAGGCCACGCCCTTTATTTCGCCGTCTTTATATCCAACATAAAATGTAAAATCGCCGGCTTCTTTCACTTTTTCTTCATCTGTTTCCGGCAAAACTTCCTTTACAGCCTGCCGGATTTCCTGTTGCCGGTACTCGTCAATTTTTTTTGAGGTATAGGTATCCCAGTAGGAGAGAAGTCCGCCGGACAATGTTGATATGATGGTCAGGACAAGTATCATTTTGTATGAGGTATTCATGCACGAGCCTCCCCGAAAAATTTCGGTCGTGTAAATCGGTTAATCAAAGGTGTCAATCCATTCATAAGCAGAATGGAATACATTACGCCTTCCGGCAGGCCGCCAAAGAGACGGATAATCACCAAAATCAATCCGGCACCGATGCTGTAAATCCAGGTTCCTTTAATAGTGATGGGCGATGTGACCATATCGGTGGCCATAAAAAAGGCACCCAGCAGGAGTCCTCCGGAAAGGAGGTGGAAGAGGGGGCTGGGGTAGGTTGTCGGATCCACCATCCAGAAAATGCCGCCGAATATAGCCACACTTCCCAGAAAACCTGCGGGAATCCGCCAGTCCGCATTCCGGAGGATCAGCAGAAAAATTCCTCCCGCCAGAAGGGCCAACGCGGATGTTTCTCCAAGAGAACCGCCGACATTACCTATGAGAAGGGGTTTGATATTTGTGAGGATCTTTTCGTATTTCAAAAGCCCCAGAGGGGTTGCCCCCGTAATGGCATCCGGCGATACAGCACCGGTATAGGCATTCATATCCGCATACCGGGGTAAAACCCATGTCGTCATTTTAACGGGGAAACTGGCCTGTAAAAAGGCACGGCCCAAGAGAGCCGGATTAAAAATATTACATCCGAGTCCGCCAAAAATCTGTTTACCGATAGCAATAGCAAATACCGAGCCCAAAATGCACCCTGAAATCGGAAAGGTGGGGGGCAGGGTTAAAGCCAGCAGGAGTCCTGTCAGGAAGGCGCTCCCATCATCCAGAGTATCCGGTTGCCTGCGGATACGGGTGATGATCAGTTCCGTAGCCATGGCTGCTAAAATGGATGTGCTGATCATAAAAACAGCTTTCAATCCAAAAAAGACCACGGCGCCGATGACTGCCGGTGCCAGAGCCAGACTCACATACCACATGATTTTCGGGACATTGTCTTTTGTCTGGGAATAGGGCGAAGATGCTATGGTTAAAGGCCGCCCTTTGGGTTTATATAAACGGTCCCGTGGATCTTTTTTCGGCTTTGGTGCCTGTTTTTTCGGGGTTACGGCAGACTGATCAGATGTTGTTTTCTCGTTTTTTTCCATCCGTTCACTCATGTTTATGATGCTTTTTGTTTACGTTTTAATTCGGAGACCCGCATTTTTCCCACACGAAGCCATTGGACAAGGGGAATGTGGGCGGGACACGAAAAGGCACAGGAACCACATTCAATGCAGTTCTGAATGCCCAGCTTATCCGCCTCTTCATATTTTTTATGTTCGGTCAATTTAGCCAGCTTGGTGGGGAGCAGGTACATAGGACACGCGTCCACACAGGCACCGCAACGGATGCAGGGGAAGTGTTCCACCATTTTGATCATTTTCGATGTGTTGCAGACAATTCCCCCCGCCGCTTTTATCACGGGGACCGATAAATCGTATTGTGCCTGTCCCATCATGGGGCCGCCCATGAAAACCATGGTTGTTTCATCTTTTACACCCCCGCAGAATTCCACCAGGTCATTGAAGGGGGTTCCGATACGGGTAAGAAGGTTTTTCGGGTGGACAATCCCGTCTCCCGTCACCGTTGTAATCCTTTCCACCAGGGGTTTTCCCTCAAATACGGCATCGGCAACGGCTTTGGCGGTGGCAACGTTGTTTACCACAACTCCCACATCCATGGGGAGTCCGCCGGCAGGTACTTTCCGGTGCAACACCGATTCAATGAGCATTTTTTCCGCACCCTGGGGATATTTGACTTCCAGCGGCACCACCTGGAAACTGTACCCAAGATCCTTCACGCGTTTGCTCATTATCTCAATGGCATCGGGTTTGTTGTTTTCGATGCCGATATACCCGTTCTCCACATCAAGGAGGGACATCATGATGTTCATGCCGGCCAGTATCTGATCCGTGTATTCAACCATCAGCCGGTGATCCGATGTCAGGTAAGGCTCACATTCCACACCATTCAGGATAAATGAATCGATTTTTTTGTCCTTGGGAGGATTGAGTTTTACATGGGTCGGAAATGCGGCGCCTCCCATCCCTACAATGCCGGCATCATTGATCAGTTTGATCAGTTCCACCCGGGGAGCTTTTTCCCAGTTTTCTGGTATGGAAAGCAATTCCCAGTCATCTTCTTCACCTGTCCGCTCAATATGAACCATTTCAACCCGCATGCCAAGAGGATGGGGGAATTTATCGATGGCTTTTACAACTCCTGTGATACTGGCATGGACCGGGGCTGAAACATACGCACTGCTCCGGCCGATGATCTGCCCGGTCTTTACAGCATCCCCCTTTTTTACAAGAGGTTCACACGGTGCACCAATGTGTTGCTGCAAAGGAATATAAACCTGCTCCGGAAGAGGCATTCGCTCAATTTTCTTGTTATGACTGAATTCCTTGTACTCTCCCGGGTGTATGCCTTTTTTAAATGTTCTTAATTTCAAGGCTCAAGATCTCCCACTTTATTCAACCTGTCAGGTTGTACGGTTTGCAATTTCCTAACTGTATACCGGACATTACAGGTTGAAATATAGAAAAAAACTTTGAAAAATCTAAAATACTTTACAGCTTTATTTATTGAATGATACAAAAATAATCATTAAGCTATTAAGAGGGATTTGTTAATCCTTTAAAGGTTTGTGTTACTATGTATATTGAGGATTGGAAAAAGACGAGAGATTGCAATGACACGGAATGAGCTGAAAAAGGTGGAAGCATTCAAGGCTAACAGTCCGGTTGCTTCCGTGCTGATGATACGGGAAATAACCCTCCGGCGCACTCGTGACGGAAAACCCTACCTGGATTTAATCCTGGGAGATAGGACGGGACGGATCAATGCCAAGGTGTGGGAGCAAGGACAGGAACTCGCCGGTATTTTGAAAACCGGATTTCCCGTGGGGGTCCGTGGACAGTGTGAAGAATACATGGGGACCCTGCAACTCATTGTTGTTTCCATTAAACCGCTGACCTCTCAGGAGCTGGAAGAGATGGGGATTTCATGGGAACACTTTTTTCCGGCCACACAAAAAGACCGGGAACTGATGTGGGAATCGGTTCTGAATGCCATATCCGTGATGGAAGATTCCTGGCTGAAAGAACTGACTATGGCCATTTGCAAGGATCATGAACAAAAGATAAAAAATCATCCTGCCAGCCTGAAGCTTCATCATGCCTATGTGGGCGGCTTTCTGGAACATGTGTATACCATGGTGACCATTGCAGAAACGACCGCGGATGTGTATCCTGTAAACCGGGATCTTCTGATCAGTGGCATTATTCTCCATGATATCGGCAAACTTGAGGAATTGAACGGCTTCCCGGACAATTTCTATACCGATGAAGGAAATTTCATCGGCCATACGGTCCAGGGATACAGCCTGATACGGGATTATATCCGGAAAATTGAGGGCTTCCCGGAAATGACGGCCCTGAAGCTGGAACATATTATCCTGGCCCACCAGGGGGAATATGAATACCAGGCCCCCAAAAAGCCGGCTTTCCATGAGGCTCTGCTTGTTCACTATATCGATGAACTGGATGCCCGTATGAATATGATGAAACAAATCCGGGAGGAAGATCTCACTGAGGGCATCTGGACCAGCAACCGGAATTATTTCCGTATACCCATTCTGAAAGAGGAGAACCATGACGAATAATTATGCGCATTTTGAACGAAACCGCCGCTTTGTTGAGACGGGTGTATTTTTGGCTTTGTTCTGGGGACTTGCTTACGCCTTTTTGTACGTGCCCAACGTGGAATTTATTCTTTTCATTGCATTTTTAAGCGGACTCCTTCTGGGATGGATACGGGGTGTATTTGTTGCCCTTCTGGGAGAACTTGTTTTTTCCGTTGCCAACCCCATGGGAAGCGGACTTGCCTATCCTCCCATGTTAATGGCACAACTTCTGGGATTTGGCATCGTCGCTTCCGCAGGATTTGGTTTGCGGCCTGTAGTCCGGAATATCCGGACCGAAAAAAAGATGCTGATTTTCCTTTTTGGTGCAGCAGGTCTGGTTTTGACATTTGTGTATGACAGCCTGACAAGCCTGGCCTTTCCTCTCGCTTCCGGCTTTACCGGTCCGCAAATATGGGTGACTTACCTCTCCGGACTTCCTTTTTACGCAATACATATTCTTTCAAATACCCTGATCTTTGCCATTTTAGGGCCCATTTTAATTCAGATTGTCACCAAAAAATATACTCACTATCTGGATTCATGAGGTTTTTTATGATTTGCAGATTTATCCTGATAATTCTGATTGCTGTTTCTTTTTTACCTGCACAATGTCTTGATCTTGGTATTGAAAGATACGGGGGTGAATTTACCTTTTTACCGGATGATCTGGACGGCATAACCCGCCTTTCAGGCAACTGGGTTCGTTCACAACATCCCGGAAAGGTCCCGGATGTTGATTCCACTGTTTCACAAGCAATCTGGCAAAGCGGTGATTTCGGACTCTCTGATGTTCGGGTGTTTTTTTCTCCCGTTTCTTCAGATAACCGCTGGATCCTGTCCGGACAATGGCTGACTTATGAGGGATACAGCCAACTGAAGAAAAATGATTTTCTGGCGGTCTGTCAAAGCCCGGATCATACATTGAAACTCAGTGTGGTCAACACGAAACCGAAACTGTATAATCCTCTCTCCAATCAATTCACTCAATGGGATGCCCGGACTCATAACCTGAACTGGCACATGAAAAAGTCCGCCGGAAATGTGGACATTGAATCATATCTGGACGGACAGTATGGACGTTTTAAACCGAATCGGGGCGATTCACTGCTTACAGGCAACACCCAATATGCTGAAATGGTAGGTGGATTGATCTTGTTTAAAGACTGGTGGTCAGTGAATCTGGAAGGGGAATGGTATGAGTCCTGGCCGGGAGATGACCACTTTCGTTTTTCACAGGTCAATCTTGTTCCCACCCTTTATCACCCTTTTGGTGAAGCAGGTTTTACCCTTTCATCCAATAATGAATCGGGTTTTTGCTATGAGGGTTGGATTGCCTTCTCTCAATGGGGTCTCAGTGCAAAGATTGCTTTGGAAGCCCGGTTCTATCCGGCTGTATTGATAACCCGGTACGGGGCAGAAACAGAAGCCGATTTTGTTACAGCCCGGTTTGCATTTGACAAATCCTTTGGACGGTTTGTACGGCTCCGTGCCAGTCACCATTGGAGCTACCGTCGTGCCGAAACCTATGCCCTTCAATATAATACCTCTGCAAACCGTGTAGAAGCCGTGAACGATGATCCTGCCCTCCTCATGCAGGGTGAAGGAAGCCTGGAAATCGGTAAAGGAAGATTCATGGCCGGTCTGTCCTGGAATTACCGGGATTTTAACGGACTTGAATATCTCTGGTATCATCCCGGAAGAGTAAATATCATGCCGGGGATTCAGGCCGGCACAACCCTGTTTAAAAATCTGGATTTGACCTTTCGTGTTGAAGGGCTCTGGCAGGCGCATGATGATCCCGGAACTCTCTATTTTATCCCTGAACTGCCGGGCTTTGTCCCGGGAGATCAATATTCCGAAGACACAGTTTCCGACTGGACCCTTAACGGGAAAATATCTGCACGTGTGAAAACGTTGATTGTTTCCGCCGGTATTGAAAATGCCCTTCAACAAGAGGTCTATACTGCACGAAATCTGATGCCAAACGACCGGATGTTCGTTCTGAATGTAGAATGGCTGTGGTATCGCTGATATAAAATATCAGTATAAAAAGTTTTAAATATTCAATATCTTGATTTTACTGATAATGGGCGTTAAATTTAATCTGTTAAGGAGTATCCGGTTAAACAGATGTTTCCCCAAAACCAATATATGGATTGTGAGCCATGAAAAAAGCAATGTTGTTTTTCGGGATTTTTACGTGTTTCTTGTTTTTTTACGCCACGGTGTTTGCACAGGATGATTTTGATGCCCTTTTTGGGATAGAGGAGGAAGATCCGTTTTTAATGGAGGATACCCTGACGACAGGTGATGAACCTGTCGACGAATTGGATCTCTTTTTAGAAGGGGAAACAGTGGAAAGTGTTGATGACCTTTTTCTTTTTCCGGAAGAAGTTGTCGATGAACCATCGGAACTTTCTGAAAAGACAAAAGCCTCCGCACCCGCCCAAAACATAGGGACTCAGACAGAAGAAAAACGGAGTTTTATTGTTTCAGTCGGTGTTGTTTCACCCACTTTGGTGAGTGTGGATCTTATGACCTGGAATTCATCGGTGGATTTTCGTATGAGTACCCGTCTGCCGATTCTTCTGTTTAAAAAAATCCATGCCGGTGTAGATATTTCTACCTTTCGGTTTGAAAATTCCCTGCCCCGGGGGGGGCTCTATTCCGGTGTTGCGGCTTTTCTCAGTCTTGAACGGCCTTTTCATCCCGGCCTTTTCAGCGTTGGGGCAGGTATCGTAAAAGATGCACCGGGATTTTACCTGGAACAGAGTTACGGGCTTATAAAGGGTAAACGTTTTCCGGTTCAGGCAGGTGCCCGGATGATTTTTACTTCGGATATCCTGGGAAACGGGTGGGGAAACTGGCTGGAGCTGGGAATCAGAATGGGATTTGTGGTCTTCTGATAAGGGGATGATTGTGAATAAATTTAAAAGGATTTCCCGGCTTCTCTTTTTGTTGATTCTGTTTACCGGATTCGCGTATGGTAGCATCAGTGTGAGTCCCGGCAGTAAAGTAGTCAGTGAAACCGCTACATCCACTACCTTTACCATCACAGCCGATGAAGGATGGACGGTCACCAAAAACCCTGCTGATACCTGGATAGAATCCATTTATCCCGCGTCGGGTAGTGAAACTGCCATTGTTACCATCCGTTTTACCCGAAATGCCTACTCATCGGATGCCAGGTCTTCCGTGCTGAGCATTACCGGAGGAAATTCTTTTATCCTGACGCAGGAAGGGGATACAGAAGGACCTCAGGCAATTGCCGGTGATGATTTTTCCGCGGCAAATACAGCCGATATTGACGGGAGTTCTTCCACGGATAATATCGGCATTGAATTTTATGCCTGGAGTAAGGTTTCCGGACCCGGCTCCATCGTTTTTGGGGATGCCACAAAGGCGACAACCACCGTCTGGGCCAGCCAGGAAGGCGATTATACACTTCGGTTGACGGTTACCGATTCAGCCGGCATGTCCAATTCCGATGAAGTGGTGATGACCTGGGACCAAACCCCGCCCCTCATCAACAGCGTCAGTTTTTCACCGACATCCGGCTGGCGGAAAGTAGGTGAAAGCATCACCCTCAATATCAATGCCAGTGATGATACGGATCTTATTATCAACAGTGTTCAGATCAACGGGAAAAATGTCACCGCCGGGACTGCTTCTGCCGTTGTATATACCATTGAAGAGGGAGATTCTGATATTGGGGAAAATGAACAAATACCCATCAGCATCGTGCTTGAAGATGCTGCAGGCAATACCAATGTGGCATATACCACATCGCCTTCTGCCGATCAGTCCCCCGCCATCGATGCCAATAAACCGGTGATTACCGGAGTGTCATTCGTGCCTGCCAGCGGATATCATAAAATCGGAGATGCCATTACCCTTCGGATAACATCCACAGAGACCGATTTACTCCGGAACCAGATTCAGGTGAACAATCAGAATGTGACCAATATGACCGATGAGGGAGGGGGAATCTATACAGCGGTTTATACGATTATTGAGGGTCATAATGATGTGGCGGAGGATGAACAAATTCCCATTTCAGTGAAACTCTCCGACCAGGCCGGCAACCTGAGCGATACCTTTACCTCTTCACCCTTACCCAATGTTACTCCGGCTATTGATGCCAATAAACCCGTTATCACATCGGTTGTCTTTTCGCCTACGTCCGGGTGGCACAAAATCGGGGACAGTTTTACCATGACCCTTGTCGCAGGTGAGCCTGATCTTACGGAAAATGCCATTACCGTTAATGGTGCTGCCGTGACAAATTTTACCGACCATCTGGATAATACATATACGGTAACATATACTGTTGTAGAGGGGCATGCAACGATTACGGAAAGTCAGCAGATTCCAATAAGTGTAAAGCTTACTGATATAGCAGGCAATGTAAGCGCCGCATTTACCACTTCACCGGCTGCAAATGTCAGTCCTGCTATTGACGGCAGCAAACCGGTGGTTTCATCCGTTGCCTTTTCACCGGGAACCGGTTTATTGAAAGTGGGGGATTTAATTCGTTTAAACATTCAGGCTGGCGAGAGTGGATTGATCACTCAGGAGATTACCATCAATGGACAGGCTGCAGATCAGGTGACCGATAACGGTGATGGAACCTATACAGCCGAATATACAATCTCTGAAGGCGATGAAGATATCGATGAAGATGAATCGGTGCCGATCCGGGTACTTTTCCGGGATGCCGCGGGAAATATTAACGATGCCTATACAAGTTCTCCTGCCTCTACCCAGTGTCCCGGTATTGATGGGAATTCACCGGCCATTACGGCAGTATCTTTCTCCCCGAACAGTGGTATTCTGCCCATTGGTGATGTGATACTGATGACATTTCAAACCGGTGAATCCGGTCTCAGTGCCACCGCAATTTCCGTGAACAATGTAGATGTCAGTTCAACTCTTCAGGATAACAATGACGGATCATATACTGTGCAATATACCATTGTGGACGGGCATACGGACCGGGGCCCTACACAGCAGATTCCTATTTCCATTACAATACAGGATGATGCCGGAAATCAGAATACGGCCTATACCACTTCACCTTCGGCCAGCCTGTCCCCCGCCATTGATGCCAACAAACCGGTAATTACCGGTTTGAGTTTTAGCCCATCAACAGGCTGGCGTAAAATTGGGGAAAGCATAACCCTCACCATTTCAGCCGGGGAGACAGGACTGAATAACAAAGCCATCACTGTAAATGGAAAAGCGGTAACAGGATTTACCGATCTGGGAGATGGTTCTTACAGTGTGGTGTATACGGTGGCTTCCGGAGATACGGATATTGGAGATGCAGAAAGGATTCCTGTCAGCGTGACGCTTGTGGATGATGCGGGAAATGAGAATTCTCCCTATACGGTTTCACCTGTCGCCGGATCCTGCCCGGCTGTGGATGCCCATGTGCCTGTAATCAGCAACCTGGCATTTTCTCCGGCCTCCGGTTGGCGGAAAATCGGGGAAAGTATCACAATTTTACTCAATGCCGGTGAATCCGGGCTGACACAGATCAGCGGAACGGTCAACGGGAAAGCAGTTACCGGATTTACCGACAATCTGGATGGAACATATTCTGCAATTTATACCGTTTCAGAAGGTGATAATGATGTGACCGGATCTTCACAAATTCCGGTCAGTTTTATCCTTTCGGATGCTGCAGGGAATCAGAATTCAACGTATACAACATCCCCGGATGCCTCGGCGAGTCCGGCCATTGACGGCAATAAACCATCTATCAGCAGTCTGACATATAATCCTTCATCCGGATGGCATAAAATCGGGGACAATTTCACCCTCACCGTGGACGCGGGTGAAAGCGGGTTGTCTGCTTCATCATTCACCGTGAACGGTAAAAATGTAATATCAACATTTACCGATCTTGAAAACGGGACATATTCTGTTACATATACCGTTTCAGCAGGTGATGATAATATTGGTGAATCCGACCAAATACCTGTCAATATTGTGTTACAGGATGCCGCAGGCAATGCCAATGATGCCTACACCCTGGCAGCACCGGCGACGGCAACACCTGCCATTGATGCCGGGGCTCCCGTGGTGACCGGTGTCAGCTTCAGTCCGTCTTCAGGCTGGCGGAAAATCGGAGAAACCGTAACGATGACCATCCATGCCGGCGAAAGTGGATTGAATGAGGGGACTATTACGGTAAACGGTGAAAGTGTCAGTGGATTTACTGATATGGGTGACGGTTCATATACTGTGGTTTATACTGTAGCTTCAGGTCACACCGACATTGCCGAAAGTGAAAGGATTCCCGTCAGCGTGACACTCATGGATGAGGCAGGAAACGAAAGTGCGGCATATACGGTGTCACCCCTGGCCGGTGCCTGTCCGGCTATCGACGCCAATGCGCCTGTTATCACTCAGGTAAATTTTGATCCTACTTCCGGCTATCATACCATCGGTGAAACAGTGACGATGCTGATCAATGGCAATGAAACGGGACTCACTGCCGGGACCATCCGGGTGAATTCGAAAAATGTCACCGGATTTACAGATTTGGGGACCGGCTGGTATTCTGTGGTATATACTATTTCCGAAGGGGATACCGATGTGGATGAAGATGAGGAGATTCCCCTGAGTGTAACCATGAAAGATGCGGCCGGCAATGAAAGCGCCGTTTTTTCAGATCCACCTTCGGCAACCGTATCTCCGGCGGTGGATGCCCATAAACCGGTGATTACGGGTGTCAGCTTTTCGCCTGCTTCAGGATGGCGAAAAATCGGCGAGACCATCTCCATGACCATCAATACAGCGGAAACAAACCTGCAGCCTGTTTCCATAATGGTCAATGATCACTCAGTTACAGGTTTTACGGATCTGGGGGATGGAAGTTATATCGTGCTTTACACAATTGCTGCCGGACACACGGATGTTGCAGAAAATGAAACCATTCCCGTCAGTATACAACTGTCGGATGCTGCTGGAAACTATAGTTCAGTATATACCGTATCTCCTTCGGCTACCGTATCTCCGGCCATTGATGCCAATAAGCCGGTTGTGTACAGTGTCAGTTATTCTCCATCTTCAGGCTGGCGGAAAATCGGGGATGTAGTGCTTTTAACGTTTAATGCAGGAGAAACGGGACTTTTTGAAGAGTCAATCACAGTGAACGGAAAAGCAGTCGCAAACTTTACCGACAACCTGGATAATACTTATACGGTGAGCTATACTGTTGTGGAAGGGGATACAGATATTGAAGAAGGAGACCGGCTCCCGTTAAGTGTTCAGTTGCGGGATGCTGTGGGAAATGTCAGCCAAATCTACGACACGGCTCCCGATGCAGCCAATTGTCCTGCTGTAGATGCCACCCGTCCTGCAATTTCCAGTGTCCGGTTCAGCCCTCAAAGCGGTATTCTGTCAATCGGAGAAACTCTAAACCTGATTCTTTCAGCCGGTGAAACCGGGCTGCTGGAAAGTGCCATCACAATCAATGGAAAATCCGTCACAGGATTTACAGACAATTTGGACGGGACATACATCGTGACATATACCGTTGAGGAGGGGGATCAGGACCGGGGCATGAATGACCAGATTCCTGTAAGCATTGTCCTTTCAGATCCTGCCGGGAATACGAATACTGCCTATACCAGCGCACCGGCTCCATCTTTAACACCCTCTGTGGATGCCAACCGTCCCGTGATTACTTCTGCAGCCTATTCACCTTCTTCAGGCTGGCGGAAAATCGGAGACTCGGTTACTGTGACTATCCGGGCAGAAGAAGCAAACCTGGTACTTTCGTCGTTGACGGTAAACACAAAAACGATTACCACCGGTTTTACCGATCATGGAAATAATTCATATACGGCTGTCTATACAGTGGTTCAGGGGGATCCGGACAGGGGAGAAAATGAGCAGGTTCCGCTCCAGGTGATCCTGGCTGACTCGGCAGGCAACACGAGTAATACCTTCAATTCTCCGCCGTCTGCCACGGCCTGCCCCGCCATTGATGCCCATAAACCTGCAGCACCGCTGGTTCCTGTCTGTTCAGCCGGTTCCTACATTAATCTGCAGGAAAGTAATTCATTTACCCTCGAAGTGGATTTTAGTGACTTATCCGCAGTCTCAGGCGATGTGCTTACCCTCTATGTGAATGCATCCTTGCTTTTGACACACACTTTGGATGTGACGGATGTAAGTGCCGGAACCTATGCTTTCACCCTGAACGGGGATATGATTCCCCCGGACGGACCTAAATCCTTTACGGCCCGTTTGACCGATTTGGCAGGAAATGCCGGGATACTGAGTCCTGTGCTCAATGTCATTCTGGATCGTGAGGTTCCCGAAGCAGTAATCACTTATTCAGATACCCTTGTCAAAGCCAATGATGCCGTGACAATCCGGGTTGAATTTTCTGAGAATATGGCATCAGATCCGCACATTTCCATTAATTATACAGGCACCAATGATGATATTTTAAATGCACTGCTTTCACCGGTCGCTTTGTCGGACAGCCTTTTTACCTATGCATTAACCATCCCGGCAGGAAGTGACAATGACGGTTATGCCGTGGTAACCCTGTCCGGGACGGATCCGGCCGAGAATCCGGTACACATCCTCTCGGGAAATCAATCCCTCCTCGTGGATAATACACCGCCGGCATCCTTCACCATCAGTCAGGTGACTGTTGTCGGTGAAGATGTGATTCATGCATCGACTCCAAATATCCGCTATTATAATCAATCGGCTACCGCCATCGATGTGATAGTGCCTGTTGCCGAAGATGCCTCTCTCATTAACGGGCGGGCTTTTTTGGAGATGAAACTGGGGGGCAATCCCTGGGAAACTGTGGGAAATATCCGGACCATCCCCCATATTACAGACCAGACATTCTCTATAACGGATGAAATTCTCAACAATGATCTGAGCGGTTTCAACACGGGTGACGGGAAAACGATTCAAATCAGGGCAACCCTCGAGGATATTGCCGGGAACAGAACCACCAGTGTAAGCGCCACCGAAACCGTCTATCTGGACAGGATTCCGCCGTCAGCCGGAACCGTTATGGATAGTCTGAATTTTGATCTTAATTATACACGCTTTCAAACATTCGGCTTTTCCTGGAAAGATTTTTCAGACAATCATAGCGGTATTCAACGGTATGATATGCGTGTGGAGAGTGATGCATTTTCCTTACCCCAGTCCTGGGAATCTGCCGGTCTGGATACTTTTAAACTGGATTTTACCATAGATGGCGGTTATCAGCACGGTGAAAGCTATTTCTTTTCTGTGAGAGCAATTGACACTGCCGGGAATGTCTCGGATATTTCAACATCCGATGGTATTATGTTTGACTATATGACCCCGATGTCGTCACCTGTTGTGAGTGATTATGTGTACGACACACACTATGTTCTTCACGATACACTCCGGGGATCGTGCAGTGATGACGGGGCCGGTGTAAAGTGCGTCCGGCTGGTTATACGGCGTGACAGTGACGGGTTTTACTGGAATGGAGCTGCCTGGCAATCCGGTGAGATTTGGGTTCAGGGACGTGTCCCCAATACAGGGAACTGGTATTATCCCACTTTGCCGCCACAGGCCCTGAATGATAAAGAAATGTATGAAATCCAAACAACAGCCGTGGACAGTGCCGGGAATGTCCAGGAATCACCGGGACTGGATGAATTTCAATACCTGATTCAGGCTGCCCCGGATTTTATCAGCACTCAGGGTGATACCAGCATTTTTGAGGATCAGGTATTGCTTCTGACCCTCCGTGCTGACGACAATAACCGCCATACCCTGGCACCGGAACAGCTTGACTGGTATATCGATGAGGGACCATCAGACATGACATTGACACGGCAAAATGATACAACAGCCGTTTTGCAGTGGGAAACTCATAATGAAGATGTAGGGACACATGTTGTTCGCCTGGCTATCCGGGACCATACGGGGCTGGAGGATACCCTGGCATTCAGCCTGACGGTTTTGTCCCTGAATGATCCTCCTTTTGTGCTTCTGCCCCTGCCGGATAAAACCATTCCGGAAGATGCCCAAAATTATACCCTGATAAACCGTCTTGAGAATTATTTCGACGATATGGATGCGACCGACAGCCTCCGTTTCAGCGTGGTTTTCAGCCGGGACGATGCTGTGGATTCAATCCATTTCCTGGCAGCATCGGGGGATAAAGGCACAGACGGTGTTTCAGGACTCCTGAGCCGTCAAAAAGGCACGGCTTTTATATCCTCCGGAATTAAAGAAGCGGATGAAATTACCAAAGAAAAACCCCGTACCGGCGGATTCCTGCCGTTATCGTATCAAACACGAATGGTTCTGTTTCTCACAAAGGATTTTTTCGGGGATGTGGATATGTACATCACCGCAACGGACGACAGCCTGGAGAGCGTGAAGGATAGCCTCAGACTGACAGTTACGCCCACGAATGACAAACCCCTCATTGCTGCCATTCCCGACACAACTTTGTACGAGGACAGCACATTGGCAGTGTGGGTCCATCTGACCGATGTGGAAGCCGATCCTCTTCGAGTCCGGGTTCTCAGTGATACGACGGCGATTCCCGCTTTTACTGCTGCAACCGGTCTGGATACGGGATATCATGAAATCATCATACCGGTTCAGGAACACTGGTATGGTGTGGCAACTATTCAAATGATTGTGTCGGACCGAACCTTATCGGATACAAGTGCTTTTCAGGTGACATTGCTTCCGGTTAATGACCCGCCGGCTCCATTTGACATTTTGTACCCTCCTGACAATCAAAGGTTAACAAAAGCATGGCCGGATACGGTACGTTTCCGCTGGGGCAAAGCTGTGGATGTGGACAATCCGGTACTGACCTACCGGTTTTCCTGCCGGACAGATTCCCTGGATACGCTGTTTGTAACTTCTGATACGATTTTTTCCCTGCCGGTTCAATCTTTGAATTTTCCTCATGCTATGGAAGGAAATGTCTCCTGGTTTGTAACAGCATCTGATAAGGCATTTACCACAGCTTCTACAGATACCTTCACTTTTTCTCTGGATCCTCCCGGAATGCATGTCGACCCCGATACTCTGAACATGACCTATATTCTGGGAATGGATTATGATACCACCTTTATTTTCCACAATGTTGGATACAAACCCCTTACATGGGATTGCCTTCATAAGCCGGACTGGTTAATACTGGAAAAGATGGGCGGAAATATTCTCAGGAATGTCCGGGATTCGATTTCAGCCACAATGAATCCGGATCAGATGGATTACGGATATCAATCCGATTCCCTGCTCATTCGAACCAATATACCGGGAGAAGAGGATGTGATCCTCCGGTTTATGGTGGAAATGGTGACGACAGGGAAATATTCCATCTCTGTGGTACAGAATGCCGTTTTTCATCAGTACTTTGATTTTATCCTCAACGATAGTCTGGGAATGGCTGATTCTGTGGAGTTTTTTGTGGATGATGAGCCGGTAAACTTGAATGCTCTGAGTCCTTATACCTACACAGCCCGTTTACATCAGCCGACAGCCGGTACTCATGAACTCAGAGTCCTCTCTTACGGCTATGCCGGTACGGCTGAGATTATCCGGCACATATCGGTGGTGATGACAAAATCCTCATCAGCATGGAACGGACAGAGTGCTGATGGGAATTTGAGCGTCTTTGGAAAAAAAGGGTCATCCGGGAGTGACATGAGTCTTCTTCTGGTGGATTCCACGTTTAATTCAGAGACATCGGATCAGATGCTTTATCGTTTGGGTATTCCCGGGGAAACATTTGATGAACCGATTCTTCTTACCCTGAAAGAAGGCCGTGAAAACCAGGCTATTTATGTCAAAAAGGGAGAGGTGTGGCAGGAAATTCCCACCTTATACCGGAACAATGGACTAAAAGCCTGGACCCGGGATATGGGGGAATACCGTCTGGGAGAGAAAACCATCATTGTGCCGGAAATAACGGAGCTGACCGGAAATTATCCCAATCCTTTCAATCCATCCACCATCCTTACTTTTGATGTGGGTTTTGAGGATGGTCCTGATCAGATTATCCGCTGTGATATTTATAATATTCGGGGTCAGCTCATAAGCACTCTGATTCATGACAGACTCGATATCGGCCGGTATGAATGGCGTTGGAACGGACAGACGGATGCAGGAAAACAGGTTGCCAGCGGGGTGTATATTACCCGTTTTGTCAGCAGTGCCGGTTATATGAAAACCCTGAAAATGACACTGATACGGTAGGAGGACACATGAAACAATGGATCATACTCTTATCTGTTCTGGCTTCACTAACAGCCTGCCGTAAAGCCTATGAAGTGACAGGTGAGGATCTTTCTGAATATGGCTGGGATTATTATGTCAGCGGGAATTATGCAGAAGCCCGGCGCTGGTTTATAAAATCTGTGGAGGACCAGCCTGGTTATTCCGATGGCTGGAACGGGGCAGGGTGGAGTCTTGGCAAATTGGATTCGGTATCCCAAAGCATTTCGTATTACCGGACCGGTTTATATGTCACTGATACACTGGATACGGTATATGATGAGATACTGGCCGGAATGACCTTTGCCTTTCATGCTCTTGGACAGTGGGATTCGTGTCTGACCCGGGGTGAAGCAGTAATAGCCAGGGACAGTTCATGGGTTTTCTCCCGAAACAGAAATATCAGCTATCAGACGATTTTTGTTACCCTGGCTTCGGCGGCGTTCAATCAGGGGCATTTTGACCGTAGCCTGACATACATTCAGCGCCTTGAACCTGCTTTCAATCCGGATTTGACCACACAGGAGGGCATTGGAAGCCTGGCGGATAAAATTGAAATGCTGAGCATTTTATTTCGTTGAGACGTTTATAAGTTTATAGATTTATGGGGTTGCGACAGGCATGTTCATGGTTGGTTTATTGTGTCAGGACATTGGTAACACTGCCTGAACTAATGCACCCGCAAACCATACGTTATCCGATGACGATCCCCAGATGGTGTTTATTCTTCCTTCTGGATTGGGAATCCATTCACTATACCAATTATGTCCGTTCCATCTTAAATAAGAGCCGGCTTCGGCAGTGTAATTTTCTTTCTGTAAAAAGGCTCAAAGTTTTTCAAATTCAGGTAAATCACAAATGAAAGGAAAAACAATGAGCCTGGAAAAAAGTACGATGATTGAGGATGTAATGAAACTCTTAATTGAATACGGGC
>JAGGVO010000051.1 GCA_021157965.1 Candidatus Neomarinimicrobiota bacterium | reverse complement strand
GAACCTCCAGGGTCACTGTGTAATTACCTGCCGTGGTAAATGTATGCGTGAGAGTCTTTGTGGTGCTGTAACCCGTATCCCAGGATCCGTCACTCTCCCAGTCCCAACGCACTTCAAGAGAGGCCAACGCATCTTCAGCATCCGAAGATCCCGATGCGTCAAAGCTAAACACCGTCTCCGTGTCTCCACTGTTCGCATCACTGCTGATCACCGCTATTGGAACATTATTTGTTGATGAAACAACAACTGTCCCCGTTTTGGTGTTTGTTAATCCTTCCCTATCACGGATTTCCATATTTATTGTATATGTGCCGTCACTATCATACAAATGACTTGCTGTTTTTTTATAGGAAAATCCGGTGTCCCATATCCCGTCGTTTTCCCAGTCCCAACGAACCTGAAGATCCGCAAGTTCATCTTCATAATCGTAACTGGACGTGGCGTCAACATGAAAAAGTGTCTCGGGCGGCCCGGAGGTGGGATCCACTGAAAACAACGCAACAGGCGCTGTATTAACATATTCTTCAACAATAACATTGACTAAAGTGTCACCTGTCATCCCTCCACGATCTCTCACCTGTAAACTCGCCAGATATGTACCTGCATCTTTGTATCTGAATTGTGATATTTTGTCTGTTGAATATTCTGTATCCCATATACTATCATTATCAAAATCCCAGCGAACCTGCAGATATGCCTGTGCATCTTCTTTGTCATAACTTTTTGATGCGTCAAAGGTAAAATCGGTTCGTGTATTTCCAATCAAAGGCGACACTTCAGCAATTGGAGTAGGCGCCGTATTGATATTTGCTACTATAACTTCTTTTTTTGTACTATGTGTAAGTCCTTCAGTATCAATCACTTCCAGCTTAACCGGGTAAGTGCCGCCAACAGGAAATTGATGGGTTATCGTTTTTGAAGTATCAAAATCAGTATTCCATATCCCATCATCTTCAAAATCCCAGCGAATTTGTAAATCTTTTATCGCATCTTCTTTATCCGATGAAATAGTTGCGTCAAATGTGAAAAGTGTTTCAGTATTGCCGAAACTTGGATCTACTAAAAACGCAGCAATTGGAGGAGTATTTTTATAAATAATAGTAATTTTATGACTGATTGTATCCGTTAATTCTCCACTATCTCTTATTTCCATCAGAACCTGATAGATACCGGCTGAATCATAACGATGTGTGGCTGTTTTTTGTGTCGAATAGCCTGTATCCCAAATCCCATCATTTTCAAAATCCCAACGAACCTGGAGATATTCATTATCCTCTTCGTTATCATAACTATCTGAAGCATCAAAAGTGAATTGAGTTTCAGTATCACCGGACAAAGGATCTATAACAAATCGTGCTGAAGGAGCTGTATTCAATTGTGAAATAAAGATTTCCTTAGTATCAAATCCGGATAATTCTTCTGTATCTCTGACCTCAACCTTTACAGTATAATTCCCATCTTTTGTAAAACTGTATGTTATCATCTTGCTTGTATCAAAACCGGTATCCCAAATTCCATCACTTTCCCAGTCCCAACGGACGATTAAATCTGATAAATCATCTTCTAAATCAGAACTTTCCAATACATCAAATGTAAAAATTGTTTCAGTTGTTCCATAATTGGGATTCCCGTTTAATACAGCTACAGGAGCTGTATTCTTATGGGAGACTTGCACTGTATGTGTTGTTGTGGATGTTAAATCACCGGAATCCTGAACTTCCAGTTTTACTGTGTAATTTCCACTTACTTTAAATCGATGTGTTGCAGTTTTTGCTGTGGAATATCCGGTATCCCATGTTCCATCATTTTCCCAATCCCAACGAACCCGAAGATTTGTTGGGGTCTCTTCATTATCGAAGGATGTTGATGCGTCAAAAGTAAAAACAGTTTCTGTATTGCCGTTCTCAGGTGTATATGTAAAACAAGCTGTAGGTGCAGAATTGTAATCGGCAACAAAAATATCTTTTTCAACAGTGCCTGTTCCACCATCAGTATCTTTTACTTCAAGCCGGACTGTATATGTGGCACTTACATCAAATGTGTGTGTCGTTGTCTTTGTTGTACTGTAACCGGTATCCCACATACCATCGCTTTCCCAATCCCAGCGGACACTTAATTCTGAAACAGGATCTTCAATGTCAACACTGGATGATGCATCAAAATAAAAAAGAGTTTCTGTGGTTCCGTGTTCGGGTGTATTGGTGAAAGAAGCAGTCGGTGCTTCATTTTTATAATTCACAATTAAAACATGAGATATGGTATCTGTCAATTCACCGCTGTCTATCACTTCCATTTTAATCCTGTATGAACCGGCTTCAGAAAATTGATGAGTAATCGTTTTGGTTTGGGAATAACCGGTATCCCATTCTCCGTCGCTCTCCCAGTCCCAACGCACCTGAAGTGCAGATGTTTGTTCCTGCGAATCAAAAGAAGGAGAGGCGTCAAAAGTAAAATGTGTTTCTGTATCGCCTGATTCCGGAGTAATGATAAATTTGGCTGTCGGCGCAGAATTATAATCCGATACAAAGACATCTTTTGTCGCTGTTGTCGACAATCCCTCCGAATCCCGAACTTCAAGAGTCACGGTAAATGTTCCCTGGTTTGAAAAACGGTGTGTAATGACTTTCAGAGTGTCAAATCCTGTATCCCATTCCCCGTCACTTTCCCAATCCCATCGCACTTCCAATACACTTGTTTCATCTTCAAGATCCTGACATTTTGCAGCAGAAAAGGTAAATCGGGTTTGTGTATCACCATAAGAAGGTGAGCACTGTATGGATGCTGTTGGAGCCTGATTTTTATAAAGAACAGTAATTTCCTTAGTTAAAGTATCCGTCAATCCGCCTGAATCACGAACTTCCAGCTTAACACGGTATGTTCCATCTTTTGAATAGGTATACGTTTTAGTTTTTGTGACCAAATAGCCCGTATCCCAACTCCCATCACTTTCAAAATCCCAGCGAACTTCCAATGTCTGAGATTCATCCTCAAGATCAAAGCTTTCCGATGCATCAAATGTTACCTCTGTTTCCATTTCCGGTGATTTCGGAGTAAAACGGAATTTGGCTGTCGGTGCTGAATTGTAGGGCTCTACATACACCATGAGTATCATTTCTGATGTTAAATCATAGCTGTCCTTGACTTCCATCCGGATGGTGTACGTTCCAGGGATTTCAAATTGATGCGTTGCGATCCTTTCTGTTGAATAGTTGGTATCCCACGTTCCGTCATTTGTCCAATCCCAGCGTATTAAAAGTGTGGAAGAATCATCTGATGTATCATAGGTCCGGGTTGCGTCAAAACGAAAAACAGACTGTGTGTGTCCATGAGTGGAATCCACAGTAAAAAAAGCGACAGGGGCGCTGTTTTCAAGAAAAATGATAATTTCATCTGATTTTGAATCATCATCATTGTCATACGCAATGGCCTTAATTTTATAGGATGCTTCATCTTTTCCGGCAGTATTCCATATATATGTCCAAGGGAATGAATCGATTGATGTGATGGCTACATTATCGATATAAAACTGGACGTAAGAAATCTCTCCATCCGAATCTTCTGCTTCAACGGATATATATAAGACTTCTCCAATATCATAAGACATACTATCCAAAGGATTGGTAATAATACACGTTGGCGGCTCGTTCATGAACCAGTCACATGATACGATAGCAAGAGCTAAAATCATTAAAAATATTTTTAAAGCTTTCATCCTTTGATCTCCTTCAGCATCATCTTTAATGCTTCATATCTGATAATCAATTATATGTATTGTTATAATTTAAAAGTAATCAAAAGCCTTTTTTTATACAACAAAATCCATGAAACAGAGGTTGTTTTTTTATTAAGTTAAATTTCATTTCCATAATAAAAACCATAAAATCCAAAAAGCATCATGTTTATCGAGTAGCATACCACACGTGGTCGTATCGAGATGCAACACTCAGTATGCTCAATTCTCAAAATATTGCCATGGCATCCCCATAACTGAAAAAGCGGTATTTTTCCTGAACGGCAATCTGATAGGCATTCATAATATTTTCATATCCGGCGAATGCAGAGACAAGCATAAGAAGCGTGGATTTTGGCATATGAAAATTGGTAATAAGCCCGCTTATAATTTGAATAGGTCTTCCACCGGGGTAAATAAAAATATCTGTAAAATGTCCGCCGGAATGTACTTTTCCGTTAACTGCAAAACTTTCCAGAGTTCGTGTGGAGGTGGTTCCAACGGCTATAACACGCCGGCCTTCGTTCAGTGCTTTGTTTACGGCATTCGCGGTGTCAGTGGATATTTCACAAAATTCGCGATGCATGGTGTGCTGGTCAATACGTTCTGTTTTCACCGGTCTGAAAGTACCTAACCCAACACGGAGATTAACATAAACAGATTCCACACCTTTTTGTGATAATCTGTCTAAAATATCTCGTGTAAAATGGAGTCCGGCAGTATGCGCCGCCACAGAGCCATATTTTCGGGCATAAACAGTCTGATAATTCTCCTTATCCGACGGCTCCGGCTCACGATGAACATAAGGAGGAAGAGGAATCTGGCCATATTTTTCAAGGACATCCCAGAAATCGCCTTCCCATGTAAACCTGACTAACCTCCCCCCTTCTTCAAGAACATCAATGATTTCTGCTTTGAATGTATCAGAAAAATGGACGACCGTCCCTGGACGTATACGCCGGCCCGGTTTAACAAGGCATTCCCAATGGGATTCATCTTTTTGATTTAAAAGAAATATTTCTGCTTTACCCCCACTTGCCTTTTTACCCTTTAACCGGGCTGAAATGACTTTGGTCTCATTAAAAACCAGCAAATCACCAGGATGAAGTAAATCAGGCAGATAATCAAAAGTCATGTGATCTATATGACCGGTCTTACGGTTTAATACTAAAAGCCTGGAATGATCTCTGTCTTTTAATGGATACTGGGCTATCAGTTCCTCCGGAAGGTCATAATCGTAAGTGTCTCGATAGAAAAGGGGATTTTGGTCTTTTTTATACATTGTTGAGTTTTGAGCTCTGAATTTCGGGTTGTATCGTCTTTATATATTTTTCAGGAGGAAATCACTCGATAAAAATGATGGGCAGGCGTTTTGAGCTGAAAGATTTTCCTGGTATGGAATTCACGAGTCTGACAGGCATACTTTTCAGGATTCACGAATGACGTACCACCATAAGAGAAAAATCAGTCCGATAACACCAAGACTGATCAGTAAAATAATGAAATGATTTTTTTTCATAGCCTTTATATTCCCTTTTGATACGATTCAAATAACTGATAACAATTTAATTTTTTTTCATTTGAACTTCAAGGAATGGAAAAATGAGCGGGTGAAGGGAATCGAACCCTCGTATCCAGCTTGGGAAGCTGGTGTTCTGCCATTGAACTACACCCGCAGATCAAAAAGCTGGAAAATATAGGTGAATTTTTTGATGAACTCAAGGAATTATGGGTTCATGAGCCCATAGACGATACGAAGCCATTTTGAACTTCACCCCCTTTTCTTTAAATTAATCTAAATTTGTATCGAAAGGAATTTGATGAAAGAAAGGGAAAGGGTATCGGAGCTTTTTAAGCAATTTTCCGGAGAATATCCCAAAGCGGTCTCCCCTCTGCCCCGATCCGGATCAGACCGTCATTATTATCGGTTGTCGGATTCTTCCGGAAAAACTTTTATTGCAGCCGCCAATCCGGACAGAAAAGAGAACATTGCTTTTTTAAATTTTACGAAACACTTTAGGGATAAAGGGTTCCCAGTCCCGAAACTGTATTGTGAGGACCTTAAAAACAATTGTTATCTTTTGGAGGATTTGGGAGATCTGACTCTTTTTTCCTTTTCCCGCCAGGTACGAACATCTCAGATTTTTCCGGGAACTCTTATTAATGTTTATAAAAAAATATTGGAAATCCTCCCCCGTTTTCAAATAGAAGGACGGTCCGGTCTGGATTTTAGTGTCTGCTACCCCCGGGACAGTTTTGATAAACAATCCATGATGTGGGATATGTCTTACTTTAAATACTATTTTCTAAAACTGGCTCATATTCCCTTTGATGAACAGCTTCTGGAGGATGATTTTAACCGTTTGTCCGGTTTTCTTCTTCAGGTGGATTGTGATTATTTTCTTTACCGCGATTTCCAATCACGGAATATCATGCTGAGAGGAGAATCCCTGGACCCATGGTTTATCGATTATCAAGGTGGACGCAAAGGCGCTCTCCAGTATGATCTGGCATCTCTTTTGTGGGATGGAAAGGCGGACATCCCTTATGATATCCGATCTTATCTGCTGGAATACTACCTGGACCGATTGGAGCGATATATTCCTGTAAATCGGGAAGCATTTATCGAATATTATTATGGCTATGTTCTTATCCGGATTATGCAGGCTATGGGTTCTTACGGATACCGTGGCTTCTATGAGAGAAAACGGCACTTTCTTCAAAGCATCCCCTACGCCCTGAAAAATGTGGAATGGCTTTTGAAAAATGTGGAATGGCCCATCCAACTTCCCACGCTTTTACATGTCCTGGAAGAGATGCTTGAATCAAAAGCTCTGAAAAAATATACAAGAAACTTTCAAAAATCCGATTTAACGGTCACCATCAATAGTTTTTCCTATCATAAGGGGTTACCGGAAGATCCTCATGGACACGGCGGCGGATTCGTTTTCGATTGCAGGGGAATACACAATCCGGGACGCTATGATGAATACAAAACTCTTACAGGTAAAGATGAGGAAGTTATCCGGTTTTTTAATAAAGAAAGTGAGATAAACGACTTTCTGGTGAATGTCTATCAGATTGTGGATCAAACGGTGGAATCTTACATTGAACGGCATTTTTCCCATTTGCAGGTAAATTTTGGGTGTACCGGCGGACAACACAGGTCGGTATACTGTGCCGAGGCACTTGCACGACACCTTCTGGATAAATACGATTTGAATGTTATCCTGAATCACCGGGAACAAGGATCATGGATATGCAACGATTCATAGCCTTTATTCCGTCTGCCGGACAGGGGAAACGCTTAAAAGAAGAAACAGAGCGGGTTCCCAAGGCACTTGTTGAAATTCATGGTGCACCCATGATTTATTGGATTTTAAAAAAAATAAAGGCTTGTGGTATTACTGATTTTGTCATCAATATCCACCACCATGCCGATACACTCATCGCATGGCTCACAGAGTACCAACAGATCAATCCGGACATCCATATCCACCTTTCTCTTGAAAAAGAAAAACTACTGGATACAGGGGGCGCTATTAAGAAAGCACGGCCTATTCTTGAGAATTTCTCCCATATTCTTGTTCATAACGTGGATATATTTTCAGACCTGAATTTATCTGACTTTATGCAAAAATGTTTGTCACTTTCCCGGGATGCTCTCCTTCTCGTTTCAAACAGAAAAACAAACCGCTACCTGTTATTTAATCAGACCATGAAACTCTGTGGCTGGGAAAACAGAAAAACAAGTGAAAGAATTGTCGTCGGAAAAGCAAGTGAGCAACTGAAACCTCTGGCCTTCAATGGAATTTATACATTGAATCCGGAGCTGCTAAATCATTTACCTGAAGAGGACGTTTTTTCAGTGATTCCCTGGTTTCTGCATTTATCGGAAAGTGATAATATCTTTGGTTTGGAACAGGATGTAACTCACTGGTACGACGCAGGTAAGCCTCCCTCGTTGAAAGTGCTGAGGGAAATGAACATACAGCATTTTAAACGCTTGACGGAGATTTAATGAAACGTATTGATTTACGCAGCGACACAATTACAAAGCCCACCCCGGCGATGCTGGAAGCCATGATGAAAGCCGATGTAGGCGATGATGTCCTTGGTGATGACCCTACAGTTATTCGGTTTCAGAAAAAAGTGGCAGAGCGTTTTGGCAAGGAAGCCGGATTGTTTGTCCCCAGCGGAACGATGAGCAATCAAATTGCCATCCGGACCCATACCCAGCCCGGACAGGAAATAATTTGTGATATCGGTGCCCATATTTACAACTTTGAGGGTGGAGGACCTGCCCTCTTATCCGGTGTACAAATCAGACCGCTGAATGGTTATAACGGAATCATGGATCCGAAGAGAGTTGAAGAAAATCTCCGTTTTGGTGATAATGTACACCATGCTCCTACGTCACTGATTGAAGTGGAGAATACGCATAACCGGGGCGGTGGGATTATAATCCCCATTGAAAATATTCAGGATATACGGAAGATAGCAGATAAATACCATATCCCAATGCATCTGGATGGTGCAAGAATCTGGAATGCCCATGTGGCGACTGATATCCCATTCCATGAATATGCCCGGTATTTTGAATCAGTGTCAGTTTGCTTTAGTAAAGGACTGGGAGCGCCTGTAGGCAGTATGCTTTTAGGATCTGCTGAATTCATTCATCAAGCGAAACGCTGGCGGAAAGTCTTCGGCGGTGGTATGCGTCAGTCCGGTTATCTGGCCGCAGCGGCAGAGTATGCCTTTGAAAATCATATCGAAAGACTCATCGAGGATCACGCCAGAGCTGCATATTTTGCCGGTAAACTTGCCCAAATGAGAGGATTGGCCGTTAATCTTGAGACGGTCCAGACTAATATAGTGATGATTGATGTTATACAATGCCCTGCAGCAGAATTGCAAAAAAAATTGATGAAACACGGCTTGGATATTCTCCCGGTCTCCCCTACCCGACTGCGGGCTGTATTTCACCTGCATATCGATGATGAAATGACGGAAAGAGCAATAAGAATTTTTGAAAAAGTTTTGCACTCCGATACGTCCGCAAATTAGAAACCTGCCCGATAACCGTGATGAGTTTGAGTCATGAATCAGAGCTATAAGCTATGAGTGGTCTTTCTCCTTAAGACTCTTGATGAACATTCTAATTCAATAAGAAGGATTTTATGACATATCATGGGACAGCTGAATGCGTGACAGAGCCGCCCTTTTTTTTCCGCTTTGGATTTTAATCGGGACAGTCTGAAAACAAACCGTTAAATCTTCAGCCTGTTCTTAAATTTCATTCTTTCTGTATCTGATAATGGCCGTTAACAGCACAACAAAAGCATAGCTTATAATAAAAAGAAATGGCCGGATGACATCAGATAAAGAGGATCCTTTTAATATGATCATACGGATAACCTTCATAAAGTGAGCCATTGGGTTTAAAATATTTGCTTTCTGAGCCCAAAGCGGCATGCTATCCGTAGATGTAAAAATTCCACTCATCAGAATAAAAATCATCATGAAGAACCAACTCAGAAACATGACCTGTTGTTGCGTATGAGCAAATGTGCTGATAAGGAGCCCAAGTCCCAATCCCAATAGTAAATATGCCCCTGTAAAAATAAATAAATCCCCAAGGGGACCTGCAACAGTAATATTATAAAACAAATGTCCGATGAGTAACCCAAAAGCCATTTCAAACATTGCAATAATCCAGAAAGGAATAAGCTTTCCCACAATAAAAACTGTTTTGTGGATAGGACTGACATTCACTTGTTCAATCGTACCTACTTCTTTTTCCCTGACAATATTGAAGGCTGTCAGGAAAATTCCAACAGCAGACGTTAAAACGACAAGTAATCCGGGAAACATATATTGCTTATAATCCAATTCAGGATTAAACAGATATCTGGGAATTACATGTAACCGGGCTTTTTGAATTGATCTTTCAGATAATCCGGAAACATTCATAAGTATTCCCGGAATTTGGTTCATAAGAGTTTCCTGTAGATAGGCGACAGCCAGCTGGGCACTCCGGCTGTCCACTGCATCAACAAGAATCTGAACTTCAAAACCATCATGAAGTATTTTTTTTTCAAAATGTGTCGGAAAAACAAGAATGAGGTCATTTTCATCAGAGAGAAAACTTTTTTCAGCATCCGTTACACCGGTATACCTGTTCACGGAGTATAACGGATTACCTTGTAGTGAGGCAATAATACGCCGGGACGACTGCGTTGGCTTAGGGTCCACCACGGCAACGTCAATATGTTTCAGATCAAACGTCGCGGCAAATACCAGTACGGCCATTTGAATTAATGGCATAAGAAAAATGATAGGCAACATAGTGCGATTGCGAAATATCTGAATGAACTCTTTTTGTATCAAAGTAATAAGCTGTCTCATCCCCTATTCCAGTCTGATTTTAAATTTCCGGATACTAACCATCAGAAAGAATATGAACATTCCTGCAATGATCGCTGTTTCTTTCCATATATAGGTGAAATTTACTCCTTTCAGCATTATCCGTTTCAGAATAAGAATAAACCACCGGGGAGGCATAAAAGCACTGATCCATTGAAGCAGGACGGGCATACTGTCAATTGGGAAAATAAATCCTGATAAAAGCATTGTAGGCATCATCAAAGCAAACATTGATATCATCATGGCAACCATCTGGTTTGGAGATATAGCCGATATCATGATACCCAAAGCAAGGGCCATGGCAATAAATAATATGGATTCTGCCATTAAAAGTATCAGGCTGCCTTCAATGGGAACCTGAAAAACATAATAACCCAGACAAATAATGATTCCGGCATTTATAACTGATAAAAACAAATAGGGAAGAACCTTTCCTGCTATAATTTGAACGGGTCTCATGGGTGATGCCAGTAAGATTTCCATGGATCCCATCTCCTTTTCCCGGGTTATGGATATAGATGTCATCATCGCAGATATGAGCATTAGAATTAAAGCCATTGTCCCCGGGACAAAAACATAGGGACTCCGGAGTTCCTCATTAAAAAACATCCGAACATTAAAATTGGGGTTGGAATAATCAGGGTTGGCTTTAGAGAAATAATTCTGAAGAACCCCCTGGGTATAATTGACAATTAAATGTGCTTTATTCGGTTCTGATCCATCTGCCAGCAACTGTACAGATGCCGTGTTTTCAATGAAATATTTCCGGGATAAATTGTTTTCGAAAACAATAACTTCCTGAATCGTACCTTTCTTAAATAAATCTTCATACGGTTCAGTATTCTGACTGGAAATAATATGAAAATAAGGGTTACCCGATAACTTTTGAATAATTTCCTGGGTTACTTCATCTCCTGAATGATCTACAATTAAAACATCAATATTGTTAATATCGTTCACAATAACAAAACCAAAGATGAGAAGCTGAGCGACAGGTATTCCGAACAAGAATACGAGGGTTCGGGAGTCACGAAAAATGTGAAGAAATTCTTTTTTAAGAAAACCGATAAAACGTCTCATTTATTCATGGTTCCTGGCGAGTTTGATAAAAACATTTTCGATTGTATTACATTGATGCATCATTTTCAAATTGTCCGGTGTATCCAGGGCCACAATCCGTCCTTCGGTCATAATACATACGCGATCACAATATTCAGCTTCATCCATGTAATGTGTTGTGACGAAAACAGTGATTCCATTGTCTGCAGCTTCATAGATAAGTTCCCAGAACTGACGCCGTGCCGCCGGATCCACGCCACCTGTCGGTTCATCCAGAAATACAATGACAGGTTTGTGCAGGATAGCAATGGAAAAAGCCAGTTTCTGTCGCCATCCTGTCGGTACAGAACGGATTATCTGATGACGTATTGATTTAATATCCAGACGATCTAATAATTCTTCCATACGGTTTAATAAATCTTTTCGCTTTAAGCCGTAAATACCGCCGTAAAAACGAATATTTTCCTCAACAGTCAAATCTTCATACAAGGAAAATTTCTGACTCATATATCCGATGCGTTTTTTGATTTTTTCGGGAGCTTTTTTTACTGAATACCCTGCAACATAAGCATCACCACTACTCGGCTTTGATAAACCACATAAAATTCGCATGGCTGTTGTTTTCCCTGCCCCATTGGCTCCGAGGAAACCAAATATTTCTCCAGGATAGACATCAAAAGTCAGGGCATCATTTGCAATAAAATGACCGAATTTCTTTGTGAGATTTTTTACAGTAATAATGGGTTTATCCTTCACGACTTCCCAAGCCTTTCCATAAAAAAATCTTCTATTTCAGGGGAAATTTGGTGTAAATGTGCATACGGAATACCGGATGATACAATGATTCTCTCAATATTATTCTGCGATTTATGAAAACTGAAATGAATGGATTGACCGCTGGGATATGCAAGATATACTTCATTCCTGCTTCGTAAGTACCTGAGCATTTGCAACCGCTGTGAAGTTCTTAATGAGTAGAGAATCCGATCGAAATCCTGAACAATCATTTGAGGAGATCCCGTTTTGAAAATGTCACCTTCATGAATGAGTGAGATTTTGTGACATCGGGCAGCTTCATCCATGTAGGGTGTCGAGACAAGAATGGTCAATCCTAAAGAAATCAAATGATCCAGCATATCCCAGAATTCCCGACGTGAGATTGCATCAACACCCGTTGTTGGTTCATCCAGCAGTAAAACCTCCGGCTTGTGAATAAGCGCACAGGACAGGGCCAGTTTTTGTTTCATTCCTCCCGATAAAGCACCTGCACGGCGTTTTTTAAAAGGTTCAATTTGTGAATAAATGGGACGAATAAGCTCATAATTATCTTTTACACGGACATTAAATACAGCAGCAAAGAATTTGAGGTTTTCTTCGACTGTTAAATCCTGATATAATGAAAATTTTCCAGGCATATATCCGAGAATCCGCCGAATTTTCTTATAGGATTTTACAACATCCATTCCTCCAATGGTTGCAATACCACTGTCCGGAAGATATAATGTGGTCAGTATGCGGAAAAGTGTGGTTTTCCCTGAACCATCCGGACCAATAAGGCCATGAAGTTCACCTTTGGATACTGATAGATTTACAGATTTCAAGGCATGAACCGCCCCAAACGATTTTCTTATTTCCCGGAGTTCTATCATATTCTAAAAAATAACCTCTGCCGGCATTCCTGTTTTTAAAACTCCATCCGGATTGGGTACATCAATTCTGATAGCATAAACCAGATCCACACGTTCTTCCCGTGTTTGAATCTGCCTGGGTGTAAATTCCGCTTCAGATGAAATCCACCTGACAATACCCTGATGGGTTTGATATCCATTTGTACTGTCGGTTAATACCGTAACCGTATCACCTATGCTTATTTCCGAAAGCTGATTACCACTGATATATGCACGGAGCGTCAAAGGATTCAATGGCGCTATTGTATATAAATATCTGCCGGGCTGAATCAATTCACCCGGTTGAACGTATCGGGTTATCAAAGTGCCACTTACCGGATTTATGATGTAGCATTGCCTGAGATGAAGATCTATCTGCTGTATCTGTTTATCGAGAACATCTTTTTCATGCCTGATACTTTCTTCTTTCACATCCAATGCTTCAAGCTGTTTTTTGAGTGTTTCAACATTACCCTGTAAATGATCCAGCTCCTGTTGCGTTGCAACATCAGATTCATATAATGCTTCTAACCGTTTTAAATCGTTTAATAAAGGTTTTAACCGGGCATGAAGTACTGCTTTTTCTGCATCAACGGACCGATGTTTAAAATCAATAAGATCACGTTGGGCAAGAAGTTGCGCCTTTATCAGATGAAACATCATAGTATCAATTAATCCAACTGTATCCCCACGAAACAGCTTTTCACCTTCCTTGAAGGTGCTCCATAAAAGTATGCCGCTTTCCCGGGCAGATACATGAATTTCTTCCGTTTCAAAATTACCCTGAGCATCAAATTCACGTGCTTCCTCAGAACAAGATTGGACTAAAACAACAATCATCAGGCTTATTATTGTTTTAAATACATGGTTAAAGCTTATACGCATTGTATATGACCTCCTTGATCACCTGTTTTCGTTCATCGATAAAACGTTTCCAATCAATATCACTATTTTCAAAAATCATCTCTTTCAATACCGGACTTGCAGCAATGGGAAATATGCAAAGCGAGAGAATATTTACAATAAGGTGCTCAATATCCTTTGCATCCATTTCTGACAGTTGATCTTCCTCAAGATTTTTAATGATTTCCGGCGGATTTACACCATGTGATTTGAGATATTGTGTAAACCAGTGCGGTTGATGTGTCATTTCTCTCATGATAAAAGCAGGGATAAATGAATATTGCTTAAAGAAATTCATGTAGCTGTCCACAATAATGCTAATCTTTTCCCTTATTGAGATTGTTTCCTCCAGTGTCTTCAGAATGACCGGAAAAAAAAGATCCATAATATGATAAAACACTTCTTGAAAAAGTTCATACTTTGTATGAAAGTAATAATGGAGCATTGCTTTGTTGATTCCGGCCCTGTCAGCAATTTCCTGCATCCGGGCGCCATCATAGCCCTTAACCATAAAGACATCCCGTGCTGCATTCAGAATCATTAATTTTGTCTGTGCACCGGACATGATACCTCCAAGTTAACTGTATGGTTTAACCATTTGGTTAATTTAAACTCTTTTGATTTTTTTTTCAAAGATTTTTATATAAAAAAGACAACGATTATTCTGTTACCGTACTCTTATCAAAAAAGGAGACAAAAAATGAGAAAAATCGCACCTATACTCTTTATGTTATTGCTTCCCCTTGCCCTGGGAGCCATGCATATTCATGATTTTGATGATATGAATCTGATAGATTCCAATAAGGATCTTCGATTTTCCTTTCATTCAGAGTATGTGAAGATATACCCTGAAAACAGATCCTCGGAGAATGTGAAGATTTATAACGATGGAAAACTCTTTATCAATGGTCAGGAAGTAAAACTAAATCCTTATGAACAAAAACTCGCTGTGGAGTATTTCACTCTCTGCAATAGTATGAAAAAAGAAATTAAAATCCTGGTTGATAAGGCCGCAGATATTGCAGAAGAAGCCGGGAAAATCGGGGTTACAGCCGTTGCAGGTGTTCTGAGAATGTTGAGTCCCTTCTATGATGCTGAAGACTTTGAGGAAGATATCGAAGTGAAATCCTCAAATGTTAAGGCTAAAGCGGATGAGCTTGAAAAATATGGAGACAGGATTGAAGAACTTTCAGATGATCTGAATAAGAATCACAAAAGACTGAAAATGCGTGTGGACGCCTTATATAAGTTATCGTGGTTTTAGGGTTCCTTTGATCATGAGTTGGTGAAAAAGCCCCGGAAGAAATCCCGGGGCTTTTTTTAATTATATAAACAGATTCTTTTGAAATGTTTATTTGCTGAAATGTCTTTTTTCAAGAACCGACACAATTTCACTGAGGGTTACATTAAGTGCAGTTGCCAGGACTAATAGATGATATATCAAGTCTGCACTTTCTTCTTTAAAGTGCTCTTTATCTTCTTTCATAGCTTCAATAATCGTTTCCACGGCTTCTTCACCCACTTTTTGTGAGATTTTAGAAATCCCTTCCCGAAACAGGCGGGTTGTATAGGATTTTTCCGGTAACTCTCTCTTTCTTTCCTGAATGAGTGTCTCCAGTGATTGTAAAAATACAAGTGAATCAAACTGGTTGACTTCATTAAAACAGGTGTCAGCCCCTGTATGGCAAACGGGGCCGACGGGCACAGCTTTAATTAAAAGTGTATCTTTATCACAATCGGTGAGAATTTCTTTTACAGTAAGAAAATTCCCGCTCGTCTCTCCCTTTGTCCAGAGTTTTTGCCGACTGCGGCTGAAAAAGGTGACCTTTTTTTCCTTCACTGTTTTTTCATAGGCTTCACGGTTCATGTAACCCAGCATGAGTACGATTCCGCTCCGGCTGTCCTGAATAATTGCAGGAACGAGCCCGCCCGATTTGTTGAAATCAATCATAATCTGACCTCGATATTTTGATTGTAAAGATATGTTTTCAATTCCGGTATTTTTATTTCTCCATAATGAAATACAGAAGCTGCAAGGGCTGCATCGGCTTTCCCCGTTTTGAATACACGGGCAAAGTGTTCCATGGTTCCGGCGCCGCCACTGGCAATGACCGGAACCTTAACCCTTTCGGAGGCTTTTTGTGTGAGTTCCAGGGCAAATCCGTGTTTTGTCCCGTCATGATCCATGGATGTAAGCAAAATTTCACCTGCCCCCCGCTCTGTTCCTTCTTGCATCCATTCAAATGTCTTCTTCTTTGTAGGAGTCCTGCCACCATGGATGAAGACAATGTCCGTTCCATTTATCTTTTTTGTATCCAAAGCTAAAACCACACACTGGCTTCCAAAACGACTTGCCAGTCGATCAATTAAATCCGGATTATTGACGGCGGAAGTATTTATGGAGATTTTATCCGCGCCGGAATCCAGAAGAATATTCACATCCTCCACTGAGGATATCCCGCCACCGACTGTAAATGGGATATTGATAGCCCGTGCAATATTTCGAACCAGTTCAGCCAGTGTTTTTCGTTTTTCCACCGTAGCGGTAATATCCAGAAAAACCAGTTCATCGGCACCCTGATCCGAATAGGCCTGTGCCAGTTCCACAGGATCACCGGCATCCTGAAGATTGATAAAATTTACTCCTTTTACCGTCCGCCCGTTTTTAATATCCAAACAGGGGATAATGCGTTTTTTCAGCATAACCACTCCGACAGTTCTTCGGTTTTCAGTTTTCCTTCTAACAGGGCTTTCCCTGTAATCACACCATAGACATCCAACCGGTCCAGCATCCGGATATCTTCCAAGCCGCCAACTCCACCGCCGGCAATTAAGTGAATATCCGGGAAACTGTTCAGAATTTTTGTGTAGAATGCTTCAGATATTCCGGAAAGCATGCCATCCCGACTGATATCCGTCATGACAAATGTTTTCGCTCCGGCTTCAATGAGGGTTTGCATGAGATTCTGCCATTTGATCCGGGCTTTTTCCTGCCAACCATTTATGCGTACATCATCTCCCAGTAAATCCAGGCTGATATAAATCCTGTCCCCGCCAATTTTTCGAATCAGTTCGGATGTCTTTTCCGGTTCTGTCACTGCCAGGCTTCCGATATTTACGGCTGAAACCCCATGATCAAGGAAACAGGCAATGTCCTCCTCCCTTCTCAGCCCCCCGCCCACATCTAACCGGAGTCCGGTTTTACCGGTAATTTCAATTATCAATGACTGATTGACCGGCTTGCCCGTCTTTGCCGCGTCCAGATCGACAACATGCAGATGGGAAAATCCGGCGGTTTTATAGGATTGTGCCAGTGAAACAGGATCGGTATCATAGTTTTTCCTCCGGGAAAATTCTCCTTTTTCAAGACGGACAACCTGTCCATCCATAATGTCTATCGCCGGAATGATAATCATGTCTTCTCCAGAAAGTTTTGAAGGATTTTCGAACCTGTTTCACCACTTTTTTCCGGATGAAACTGTACACCGTAGTAATTCCCATTTTCCAGGGAGGATGAAAAATCTTTTCCGTATCCACACCGGGAAGAGGTCTGATCGGATAATTCAGCATAATAGCTGTGGACAAAATAGACGCTGCATCCCTCAGGAATACCACTAAATAGAACCGAATTCAGTTTGTGCAGGGTATTCCAGCCCATGTGGGGGATTTTCAGATCTCCCTGGAATTTTCGGACCTTTGGACTGAAAATCTCCAATCCCGTCGCATTGTTTTCTTCCGTATCCCTGCACAGTATCTGCATCCCCAGGCATATTCCCAAAAACGGGCGTTCATAACTTCTAATAAATTCTGTAAGTCCCTTTGATTCAAGGTCTTTTATGGCCGATGCCGCTTCACCCACACCGGGAAAAATCATGCGGTCGCAGGTCTTTAAAAGCTCCGGATTGTCGCTAACAAGGTAGGAAGCCCCGAGCCTTTCCAGAGCCATGGCAACGGAATAGATATTCCCGGCGGAATAACGTATGATACCGGTTTTCACAGGACTCCTTTCGTGCTGGCCGTGTCGGCGTTTTCGGGGTGACGTGCCATCGCCTGCCGCAGTGTTTTTCCAAAAGCTTTGAAAATGGCTTCGGCTATGTGGTGTTCGTTTTCTCCTCTTGCCTGAATATGGAGTGTACATTCTGCATGTCGGACAAAACTCTCGAAAAAGTGTTTGAACAACTCAGTGGGCATATCTCCAATCTTTTCCCGGGTGAAGCTTACATCCCATTGAAGATAAGAACGGCCGGAAAAATCAAGAGCCACTTGAGCCAAAGATTCGTCCATGGGTAAAAGAAAAGCATACCGGTTTATCTGCTTCTTATCACCCAGCGCCTTTTTATAAGCCTGTCCCAGAGCGATGGCCGTATCTTCCACGGTGTGATGTTCATCCACCTGAAGATCTCCCTGCACAATGATTTTTAAATCACTTTTGCTGTGGAAACCCACCTGTTCCAACATGTGATCAAAAAAGCCGATACCTGTATGGATATCCGAATCCCCCCTGCCATCTACATTGAGATTTAAAAAGACCTTTGTTTCCCGTGTTTCACGCTTTATTTCCACTTTTCGTTCTTCAAAACAGAGAATGAGAGGAATCTCTTTCCAGGAGGATACAAGAAAATCTCCTTTCAGATTCTTATTTTCCGTAATCAGGATACTTTTTGCGCCCAGATTCCCTGCCAGATCCGCATCGCTTTGACGGTCACCGATTACGTATGAACCTGTGAGATTATAATCCCCTTTAAGATATTTTGTAAGCATGGCCGTACCCGGCTTACGGGTTGGAGCTTTATCTTCCGGAAAACTCCGGTCAATCAAAATATCATTGAAAGTGATCCCTTCCCCTTTCAATATCTGAAGCATTTTATTCTGAAACGGCCGGAAGTTCTCCTCCGGAAAACTATTTGTCCCCAGCCCGTCCTGATTTGTAACCATAACCAATTCAAAATCGGTGTTTTCAGCAATATACCCCAGATTACGGATCACACCGGGAAGAAATTCAAACTTATCCCAGGAATCAATCTGTTCGTCTTCCGGTTCCCGGAGCAGGGTTCCATCCCGGTCGATAAAAAGGACTCTTTTCATGATAAAATATCCTCCATGTTTTCCAGCAAACGATTATTGTCCTTTGGCCGTCCGATGGTGATTCGCACGCAATTTTCGCACCGGGGCAGACTGCTTCGGTTTCGGATGATGATACCCCGTTCTGCCAGAGACTTCACCAGGTTGTCAGCATTGTTTTTCAACCTGATCAAAAGAAAATTGGCATCGGACGGGTATACCGTCTTAATACCCGGGAAACCGGCCAATGCCCGATACATCTTTTCCCGCTCTTTTTGGATGAGTCCCCGTCTTTTTACATAGGTCTCTTTTTTTTCTAACAGAGAAAGAGCTTTTTCTTCTGTAAGCCGGTTAATATTATAGGGATATTTGACGGCATTCAAATAAGATATGATTTCCGGATTTCCAATTGCCACACCCAGCCGGATGCCTGCCGCAGACCAGGCTTTTGAAAATGTCCGCAATACAACCAACCGCTCATATTGCCCGATTTTCCCAATCATGCTGTCTGCCCCGGAAAAATCAATATAGGCCTCATCCACGACGACAAGTCCTGATGTGACCATTATAAGAGCTTCAATATCCCGGATATCAAAACAGTTTCCCGTGGGATTATTGGGTGTACAGACAAAGGTGAGTTTATCCCTGGTATCCACATGCCTGGTATATTCATCCACCGGTAAAGTAAAATCCTCATTCAGAAGGATATTTTTAATGCCTGCATTCTGAATCCGGGCCTGGACCTCATACATGCCGTATGTAGGCGGAAACTGGACAATCCGGTCAACACCCGGTTCACACGTGATACGAATCAGCAGATCGATGGCTTCGTCACTGCCATTCCCGATGAAAAGGGTTTCTTCATCCACCTTGAAATATTCGGCAATTTTTTTTCTCAGATCTCGCTGCATGGGATCCGGATAGCGGTTGAGTTGTGACCCGTCATCCCAGGGGGATTCGTTGGCATCCAGAAAAAGTTCGGCTTTTCCTTTGAATTCATCCCGGGCCGAGGAATAAGGTTTCAATGTGCGGATATTTTGCCGGATGATTTTATCCATTGGTATATCCTTTAAGTTTTTTCAGCCGGATCCGGACTGCTTCAGAGTGACCATCCAGTGTTTCGGCCTGAGCCATCGTCATGACCCGGGGTCCCAGTTCTTTGAGCCCTTCCCGTGTGATCATCTGTGTCGTCATGGTTTTCATAAAGGTTTTAACCGTTACGCCGCCCGTATGGGCTGCATTCCCCGATGTGGGCAGGGTATGGTTTGTCCCGGATGCATAGTCTCCGGCAGATTCCGGTGTCCACCGCCCAACAAAGACAGAACCGGCATTTTCCACCTTCTTTGAGATTGTTTCGGCATCACGTGTCTGGATAATCAGGTGTTCCGGGGCATAGAGATTGGTGATGGATACTGCATCTTCCAGGTTTGGAACATAGATCAGAAAACTCTTTTCCAGAGATTGTTTTGCCATGTCTTTGCGTGGCAGTTGGTTTAACCGACGTGTGATTTCCGGGATCAGGTCATTATAAATCCGTTCCGATGTGGTAACTACAAGTACCTGGCTGTCAAAACCATGTTCCGCCTGGGAAAGACAGTCTGCCGCCACAAATTCAAGATCAGCCGAATCATCAGCAAGAATGGCAACCTCCGAGGGCCCTGCCGGCAGATCGATGCCTGTCCCGTTAAGAAAAGCCACCTGTTTGGCAAGGGTCACCCATGCATTTCCCGGTCCGGCAATTTTATCTGCCCGGGGAATGGACTCGGTTCCGTATGTCATGGCGGCTACAGCCTGTGCGCCACCGGCCAGGTAAACCCTGTCAATCCCCAGGTAAGCCAGAGTATATCCAATCACCGGATTCACTGAGCCTTCTTTATCCGGCGGTGTACAACAGACAATCTTTTTGCACCCTGCCAATTGGGCGGGAATCACCAGCATCAAGACACTGGAAAACAAAGGCGCTGTGCCGCCGGGAATATAGATTCCTGCCGTTTCAACGGGCAGATATCGCAATCCGCAGGATATGCCGGGACGGACATCTATAGTATAGTTTTCATTCTTACCTGGAATCTGTTTTTCATGAAAGGTCCGGATATTTTCCGCAGCCCAGGCAATGGCTTCTTTCAGGGAATCATCCACCCGGGATTCAAAATCTTCCATGAGAATGGGCATGCACAGGCCGGATACATCGACCCCGTCGAAAGTTCGGGTGTATGCTTTCACGGCCTCATCACCGTTTCGTTTCACGGATTTAAAGATTGACATGGTTTTTTTCAGCATCTCCGCATCGGGTGTGTTTTTCCTGTCGAAAAGGCGTTCAACAAATTTCATGTTCGGTTGATACAATTTTTGCACTGCTTTTCCTCCTTAACGGACCATCTTCTCAATGGGTATAATTAAAATGCCTTCAGCACCGGTTTTTTTCAGTTGCTCGATATTCTCCCAGAAATCATCTTCGCTGATAACAGAATGAACCGAAGACCACCCCTTACGGGCCAGGGGTATGACACTCGGACTTTTCATGCCGGGGATAATACGGGTAATCGCATCCAGTTTGTCATCAGGCGCATTTAAAAGAATATACTTGTTCCGTTCTGCTTCACGTACAGCCTTTAACCGAAAAACAAGCTGATCCAGAATTTGCTGCTTTTCCGGTTCAAGCTCTTTACCGGCCAGAACGGCTTCCGATGTCATGACGGTGATGATTTCCTTCAGTCCGTTGCTCAGGAGTGTGCTTCCGCTGCTTACGATATCGAAAATTGCATCAGCCAATCCGATGCCGGGACTGATTTCCACCGAACCGCTGATTTCATAGATAGATGCACGTATGTTTTTTTCATCCAGATAATGGCTCAGGATTTCAGGGTAAGACGTAGCTATACTGAGTCCGTTCAGATTTTCCGGTTTGGAAATATTCATGTTTTTGGGAACGGCAATGGAAAGACGACAGCGGGCAAATCCCAGCCTTTTAATGATTTTTAAGTCTTTCCGCTTCTCCTGAATGACATTTTCACCGACAATGCCGATATCTGCTGCCCCGTCGTAAATACATTCGGGGATATCATCATCCCGTAAATAGAGAACACGGAGAGGAAAATTATCGGCGTCGGCAATGAGTCCATCCTTCCCCCCGTTACTCAGGCGAATTCCACAGTCCTTCAGGAGGGACATGGTGTTGTCATGGAGTCTTCCTTTTTTCTGAATTGCTAAGGTTAGCATACTTTCTCCTTTAATTTGTCAGTGAATACAAAAAGCCCGACTCAAAGGAATCGGGCTTGGAAAATTTTTGGGTTATACACGAGACCTACCCGGTTCCTCCTACGGATGTGTGAAGATGATGGTGGTGATGTCTCAGTGTTTTCTTCATTTCGTCGGAATCTAAAGTGAATTGGCGATGAAATGCAAATGAAAAACGTTGAGAGGTTTAGACGTTCAGACGTTCAGACGTTCAGACGTTTAGACGTTCAGAGGTTCAGAGGTTCAGAGGTTGAGATGTTTAGACGTTGAGACGTTCAGACGTTTAGACGTTGAGACGTTCAGACGTTTAGATGATTTCATTTAAAAAAATATTCAATATGTTATATTATTTTAAGATTATCATTTTTTGGGATTTGGAACCGGCACTCGTAGTTAATTTGTATAAATAAATTCCAGATGGCAATTTAGAGCCGTCAAAATCCACAGAATATTTTCCAGCAGATTGAACAAAATTTACAAGAGTTTGGATTTCTTTTCCTGTCCTAACATCCTTTTCAATCTCCTTATCTGCTTGTCTGTAACCATCCGAGCCCTTTCTTTTTATGCTTGCCCGGATAGTTTATTATTTATTCTTCCTAACAGGGAATTTTAATTGTCGCTCAAATCCGTTTTACAATGTCGTTAAACACCCCGTTACCCCAGTGAAATTTCAACAGACGTTGGAAAATGTTTTAAAGCAAAATGATAGCCCTTATGTTAAGCGTACAGCCCTTCGGGCTATGATGAAAGCAAAATATTCTATCGAGCCATTGGGACACTTTGGATTATCATTTAAAGATTATACCCATTTCACATCTCCGATACGGCGCTATCCTGATTTAATGGTTCACCGCCTTTTAAAAAAATATCTTAATCAACAAAAACCTGATCCAGATCTGAAAAAAAAATTGAAACGAATTGCGAACATATCTTCTGATGCAGAATTACGAGGAATGGAAGCCGAACGTCAGTATCATATCATAAAACAAATGCGTTATTTTAAAAAATATGTCGGCGATATTTATCAGGGTTTCGTTTCAGACGTAAAGTCTTATGGCTTATGGGTAGAAATTGATAATTCTTATATCGAAGGTTTTGTTCCGATCCAGGGTTTAAAAAAAGACAGGTGGGTATTTGATGAGGTAAATAAAACGCTTACAGGACACAATACTAATACCAAATATACACCAGGAGATAAGGTAACAGTCCGGCTTGTCCGTGTGGATATTGATCGATGTCAGGCAGAATTTTACATTGAAGAAGAGATTTGATAAAACAACACATATACCATTGATAATAACTTTGATAAGTGTATTATGTTTTTATAGCATTCGACAGCCGATTGGATGATTGGGCCACTAGTCACGCGTCACTTATTATTTTGCAATCAGTAGCGAGGGACGAGTAGCGAGGAGTGGGAACCGTGCTCAACCTTAACCTCAACCTTAACCTCAACCTTAACCTCAACCTCAACCTTTTAATAGAACGCTTTATAACTTGATTTATCGTACGATTATTCGTATTCTTAACAGGAGGATTAACAATGCGATATCAAATTACAGCCAATGAGCTTAAGACAAAAGGTGTCTCGGTGATCGAAAAAGCAATATCTGAACATACCGAAGCGGTCATAACCGTTCGTGGTAAAGAAAAATTCGTCGTTATACCTATTAAAGCATACAATCAGCTACGAAAATATGAACTGGACGGTGCAATTCGTGAAAGTCTGACGGATTGGAAAGAAGGACGGATTTATCCCGATAATATTGAGGAGCATATTAAAAGAATCACCGATGTATAAACTGATATTTACCGAGAGCTATACCCGTCGCGCCCGAAAATTCATACGAAAACATCCGGAATTGACAGATCAGTACCAGAAGACATTACAATTATTGGAAATTAATCCCGCACATCCCTCCTTACGATTACATAAAATCCATAGAAAATTCGCGGACATCTATAGTGTATCTATAAACATCACGTATAGAATAATTATAGAATTCATCATTAAGGAATCCACAATCATTCCGGTGGATATTGGGAATCATGATGAGGTGTATTGACAGTCGTCAGTTGACAGTCGTCAGTGGACAGTCGTCAGTGGACAGTCGGCAGATTAGTCGACAGTGCTCAGTCGTCAGTTGACAGTTATTTGGTTAAGTGGTTAGCTTTGATTGAGTGGTTATAGCTAACTTTATTAGTAAGATTCAATATTATTTCGATTTTTATAATATTTTTTAATGTTTATGTTTTTTAATCGGAAAAAACCAGAAATCTATATTTATTGGATGATTTTGTCTTTCCCTGAAATAGGTTGACACAAAATGAAGGAGAAAAAGTCATCTATGGGAAAGGCAAAAATTCACTTAAGGCCGCGAAGAACCTTTACGGAGGAGTTTAAGAAAGCGCGCGTCAAGGAGT
>JAGGVO010000050.1 GCA_021157965.1 Candidatus Neomarinimicrobiota bacterium | reverse complement strand
TGTCTGAAAGATTCAGCCAATGTGATGTATACCAAGAGGTAGATGTATTATAGTTTAGGTATGTATATACTGAGATCCGGGTTTCGTGCCGTTTGAGGTATGTGGCAGCAATGAATCTCTGGCACGGATGCTTCAACGTTTAAACGTTTAAACGTTTAAACGTTTAAACGTTTTTGTTAAATTCAAAAAAATTTACGGGGGTTATCATGGCTTTCCATATTATACAGGATCTTCCCAGACCGGAAGAAATGCTTAAGGAACTTCCCCTGCCGGAATCCTTGAGACGGGTTAAGGAAGATAGGGATGAAGCGGTTTCCATGATTATCCGTGGCGAATCGTCCGCTTTTCTTGTGATTGTAGGTCCCTGTTCTGCCCATGACCCGGATGCAGTCTGTGAATATGTGTCCCGCCTGGCAGGCGTTCAGGAGAAAGTCCGGGATTCTCTGCTTCTCATTCCCCGCATTTATACCAATAAGCCCCGTACCCTGGGTACAGGCTATAAAGGCATGCTCCATCAGCCCAATCCTATGGCAAAACCCAATATTGTGGAAGGGATCAAAGCCCTGCGTAAAATGCATATCCGGGCTATGGCAGAATCCCACCTGTCTGCCGCCGATGAAATGCTCTACCCCGGGAATTATCCTTATGTGGAGGACCTGCTCTCCTATGTTGCCATTGGTGCACGGTCAGTGGCAAATCAGCAACACCGACTCACAGTAAGTGGATTGGATATTCCCGTGGGAATGAAAAATCCCACATCCGGTGAAGTCCGGGTGATGCTGGAATCCATCTATGCCGCCCAGCATTCACATGTGTTTGTTTATAACAATAAAGAAGTCCGGACAGATGGAAATCCTTTAGCCCATGGTGTTCTCCGGGGCGCTGTGGATCCTTCGGGAATACGTGTCCCCAACTATCATTATGAAGACCTTCTCCGAATCAGTTATTTCTATTTGAAACAGGAACTGAAAAATCCCTCCCTCATTGTGGATGTCAACCATGATAATTCCAATAAACGCTATGAAGAACAACCACGCATCGCCATGGAGGTGATGCAAAGCCGTTATCACAACCCCGAATTAAAAAAAATCATTAAAGGGTTGATGATTGAAAGTTATCTCGTGGGTGGACGACAGGAATCAAGCGGCACGGTGTTTGGCAAATCCATTACCGATCCGTGCCTCGGATGGAATGAAACGGAACAACTCCTTCTGAAAATTGCCGAAGAAGCCGCCCGTTAGAAATTTAGTTTTTATAAGATTTGTAAAAAATTATCTCTTTTTAATCTTTACGGAGTAGGGCCGGTTTATCAGGATTGTGCTCAGTATTCAATTGCCATTTTATAGTATTCAAAAATTCCGGCATCTTCGGTGTTTAAGGTGTTCTTTTTGAATACTGAGCGCTGCGAATCAACGTTTAAACATTTAAACATTTAAACGTTTAAACGTTTTCATTGCTTTTTAAGAAAAAAAACGGGAATTTCCCGCCGTGATGTTAAAGATACGCACAATACAAAAAATTCCCAACTGACATAGAGGATCCCATGGCTGAATCCACCAAAAGCGGCATTGATATCGATCTTGGAAATCAATGCTCCCGCACCGCTTATTCATGGGCAAAAAAAAGTTTTATGCATCGTCCCCCCGGATCAGGTAACCCTTTGATGGCAGTAGATGGTGTTTTTTCCAATGTCATGGACTATCGCGGAGTTAAGGTGGGGATTTCGTCGGATGGTATCGGGACGAAAATCGAATTGGCTGAGCGGACCGGTATCTATGATACCCTGGGTTTCGATCTGGTTGCCATGACAGCCGATGACCTGGCAGCCAACGGTATTGAGGCTGTCAATCTTTCCAATATTCTGGATGTGGATTTTCTTGATCATGAGATTGTAGATGCTCTGATGGGCGGACTCTATAAGGCGGTTAAGCTTGCCCGTATGACCGTAACCGGCGGTGAAATAGCTGAACTGGGCGGGCGAATTGGCGGATATGGAGACCGCATGCACTTTAACTGGTGTTCCACGGCGACAGGACTCATTCCTGAAGGATCCGAGCTCATTGACGGTTCGAATATCCGTCCCGGCCAGATGGTGGTTTCCCTGGCCTCCCGGGGATTCCGGAGCAATGGATTTTCCCTGATCCGGAAAGTGATGCATGAGGCCTTTGGTCCGGAATGGCATACCAAATCATGGTCCGAAAATCAATCCTGGGGAGAAATCCTGCTGACCCCATCCCGGATTTTTGCTCCCTTGATTACCGATTTGATGAAAGCCCGTGTGCCACTCTACGGCATCGCCCATATCACCGGTGGCGGGATCGGTGAAAATTTTACCCGGGTGTTGAAAAGTTCAGGTTTTGGTGCGGATCTGAATACCCTTTTTGACCCCCACCCCGTGATGAAGAAAATTCAGGAACTGGGAGCCATTCCCGAAAAAACCGCATACCGCCTTTGGAATATGGGAAACGGTATGCTTCTGGTGTCCGATGAACACGCATTCACTGCCCTCTCTGAACTGGCCGGAAAATATGAATACCCCGTCCAACGAGCAGGTTTTATTGTTTCTGATCCGCGCATTTGCTTATACTCCCGGGGCAATGATCCCCAACAACTTGAGTATCTCCTAAGGTAAAGGAGCCTTTTGTGCCACAGACGTATTTTATCCAACTCATTCTGAAAGATCATATCAGAGACGTTACCGGCGAGCGGGTGGAATATTCCGCAAAACGCTATCTGCACCTGGATACGGGCAGGGTAAAATCCTCCAAAATGTTTACCGTCAATCTTGATATATCCCCTGAAGAAATCCGACTTTTTGCTGAAACCGTCCTCCGTGACCCGGTGATGCAGGATGTTTATATCGGCACTTTTTACCCGGCGGAGGGATTTGCGCGCAAACTGCTGATTGCCAAACGTCCCGGGGTGACGGACGACGAGGGAATCTCGGCGCAAAAAGCCCTGGGCGATACCCTGAACCGGGAATTTTCCACCCATGTCCAGCAGATTTATACCGCAGATCTCTATTATTTTGAAAAACCGGTGGCTCAAAACGATTTAATCAAACTGGGAGAGGAACTTCTGGGAAATCCTCTGATCAACCACTTTGAAGCCGGACCGGTTTCTGAGCCTATCACTTATGTACCGGATGTGCGTATCGAAACCCGGACTGAAATAAAAACAATTCCCGTGAATCTTGAGGATGATGCCCTCCTCCGGCTCTCCACGGACATGTTGCTGTCATTAAATCCGGATGAGATGAAGGCCATCCGGGACTATTTTTCCCGGGAGGATGTCCGGGCGGCAAGGGGAAGGGCAGGCCTTGATGAAAATCCTACCGATTGTGAACTGGAAATTTTAGGGCAAACATGGTCCGAACACTGCAAGCATAAGGAATTCAATGCCCTGATTCATTTCCGGGATGAGGAAAATGGGAAAGATGAAATCATCGATTCCCTGTTTAAAACCTACATCCGGAAATCGACCGACATCATCCGGAAACGCTTTGAAAAAGCGGGAAATCCCTGGCTTCTGAAGGTTTTTACGGATAATGCCGGTGTGGTCAGGATCAATAATAAATCCTGCTTTATCTGGAAAGTGGAAACGCATAATTCACCATCAGCACTGGATCCTTATGGCGGAGCATTGACAGGTATTGTAGGTGTTAACCGGGATCCTTTGGGGACCGGTATCGGCGGATCAAAATTGCTTTTCAATACCAATGTCCTCTGTTTTGGAAACCCGAATCACCCGGGTAAACTACTGCCCGGACAACTGCATCCAAGGCGCATCATGACCGGTGTGGTAAAAGGCATTGAAGACGGAGGTAATAAATCGGGTATTCCCACGATTAACGGGTCTGTCATATTTGATGACCGCTTCAGCGGAAAACCCCTGGTTTTTTGCGGCACGGCGGCGGTAATGCCCCTTAAATACGGCGAACGCCCCACCTGGGTTAAAACCATTGATCCCGGGGATCGGATTGTCATGGCCGGCGGACGCGTAGGGAAGGACGGCATTCACGGCGCCACGTTTTCCTCCCTGGAAATCGATGAACACTCGCCACGATCCGCCGTACAGATCGGATCCCCCATCACCCAGAAAAACATGTCCGATTTCATGGTGGATGCCGCCCGGGAGGGACTGATTAAATGTTCCACCGATAACGGGGCCGGCGGGCTCTCATCCTCCATCGGCGAACTGGCACAGATTTCCGGAGGAGCAGAGGTCTATCTGCATAAAGTGCCCCTCAAATATCCCGGTCTCCGGCCCTGGGAAATTTTTGTTTCCGAATCCCAAGAGCGGATGACACTGGTCATTGAACCGGATAAAAAGGAAAAGATTTTTGAACTGGCACGCCTTTATGATGTGGAAGTGACGGATATCGGTCAGTTTACCAATTCGGGCAATCTAAAACTTTTTTATAAGGACCAAATCGCGGCCCTTTTGGATCTGGATTTTCTCCATAATGGCGTGCCCCGGAAACAGCTTGAGGCAGTATGGCAAAAACCCTTGGTT
>JAGGVO010000049.1 GCA_021157965.1 Candidatus Neomarinimicrobiota bacterium | reverse complement strand
TTCATATTGTCCAAATGTGATATAAATCACAAAATGTTCTTACATAATTGAGGACATGTTCCACATGGGTAAAAAGATACCCAGGGCAAAGATGAGCAGAAATCCCGAGATGATCATGACCATGATGGGTTCGATCAGACTGGAAAGTTTCTTGATGGAATAGTCCACATCCCGGTCGTACTGCTTGGCAATGCTGCCCATCATTTCTTCCAGGCTTCCGCTCTGTTCGCCGATGTCTATCATCTGTATGACCAGCTTGGAAAAATACTTACTTTTTCTTAAGGATTCGGCGATGGCATTTCCCCGGATCACATCTTTCCGGGCTTCCAGGATGTCCCGCGTGAGGGCTGCATTTCCCGTGGTTTCCGCCACGACCTTCAAAGCATCCACAATCTGAATTCCGCTCTGGCTCAGGGTCCGCATCATGTGGGCAAAACGGGATAAGGCGGATTTGGAGATCAAATTCCCGAAAACCGGCGCTTTCATTTTAAACCCATCCCACCATAAACGGCCGCTTTCTGTATTGATGTATTTTTTAAACCCAAAGATGATTCCTGCCACGATGGCCCCCAATAACCACCAGTAGTTCCGCATGAAATCCGACGTGGCAATCATAATCCTAGTGGGTAACGGCAATTCGGCGCCCATCTGATTGAACATTCCCATAAAGGCCGGAATAATAAAAACCATAGCGCCCACAAAAGCCAGGATAAGCACGACAAGCACAATGATGGGATAACGCATGGCCGATTTGACTTCCTGCTTGACCTTGATATCGGATTCAATGAGGCTGCTTAGCCGGTTCAATACAGTATCCATGACCCCCGCTTCTTCCCCGGCATGAATCATGTTTACATAGAGATTGTCAAAAACCCTGGGATGTTTCTGCATGGCTACGGAGAGAGAGTACCCCGAATTCACATCCCCGATGATTTCATATAAAATACCTTTGAATTTTTCATTGGAGACCTGGGAATGAATGGCTTCCAGGCTGGTGACCAGGGGAACACCGGCCTTAAGCATGGTAGCCAACTGGTCGGTAAAAAGACTAATATCCTCCGGCTTGATTTTTTCACCGAATTTTGTACCGCCTTTACCGCCCCCGCCTTTGACTTCCTTGATGGAAAGAACCATGTATCCCTGGCTTTCCAACATGGAAAGCATCTCTTTCTTTCCCGGTCCCTCCCCGGTTTCGGTCCGGGGAACTCCGTTTTTCCCCAGTATTTTGTATTCAAATGTTGGCATTATTGAAAAGTCCCCGTGCCTGAATTATAAGTATAGACATTCCCGGCAGGCCCCGTATAGGTGTTGCCGCTCTTGGTCCAGTTGTCTGTCACGGGCTGGTTGAGGACATTGGTAAAAAAGGGATTGGATGGGGATGCCGCACCGTCTGAGGCTCCGTCCAGTGAGGCCGGATAAAGGGGCGTGGTGCCCCGGGTAACAGCCCGGTTGTAATGGCTGTCTATTCCTGCCCTTACAAGAGCCACAATGGTTTCTTCTGCTTCCTGCCTGCCTGTATTTGCGGTATTAAAAAAACGGGGGACGGCCACAGCGACCAGAATCCCCATGAGAATAATTACCAGGACAATCTCCAGGAGGGTAAATCCCCGTTGATCAGACCATGGATGTAATTTCAAGGACTTCTTCAAGAGATACAATTCCTTCCGTTGCCAATTTAATACCCTGATGCATCAAACGCACCATCCCCTTTTTAACGGCATAATTCCGCAATTGATCCAGAGGGGCCTCGCTGACAATCATTTCCGAAAGTTTTTCGTCGTTGGTTAACAATTCAAAGAGACCCAAACGCCCCAGATAGCCCGTATTCCGGCACTGAATACATCCCACAGGCCGGTAGAAATTATACTCTTTGTCCTGATCCAGGTTCAGACGCTTTAAAAGATGCTTCGGTGGAACAAAGGGTTCTTTGCAGTGGGGACACAATTTCCGAATGAGTCGCTGGGCCAAAACCGCACGGACAGTGGAAGCAATCAGATAAGGCTCCACCCCCATGTCGGTCAAACGGGTCACAGCTGAGGGTGCATCATTGGTATGGAGAGTGCTTAATACAAGGTGTCCCGTGAGGGCGGAGCGGACCGCCAGTTCCACTGTTTCCTGATCCCGAAGCTCACCAATCATGATAATATCCGGGTCCTGGCGCAGGATGGCTCTCAGGGCGGATGAAAAGGTGACCCCGATTTTAGGATTCACCTGTCCCTGATTGATGTCGTCCAGTTCGTATTCAATGGGATCTTCCACCGTAATAATATTTTTTGAAACCGTATTCAGGGTGCTCAGAGTGGAATACAGGGTAGTTGTTTTACCACTCCCCGTGGGGCCGGTCACCAGGATAATCCCGTTGGGCATGCGGATGAGGTCGAGCCACTGCTGAAGCACTTCCCGGCTGAATCCCATATCTTTCAGATCAATCTGATTCTTCTCTTTGTCCAAAAGTCGCATCACGATTTTTTCACCGAAATAGGTAGGATAGGTGGATACACGAAGACTGACCCGTTTATTATCCTTTTTAAAGCGGATTCGGCCGTCCTGGGGTTTCCTGTTTTCCGAAATGTCCATATTGCACATAACCTTCAGGCGGGATGCCACCGAAGCCTGGAAGGTCTTGGGAAGGGTGTAATTCTCAAAGAGGGTCCCGTCTACACGAAAACGGATACGTACATCCTTTTCCCGGGGTTCAAAGTGAATATCACTCACCCCCATATCAATGGCCTGGGTTAGCATGGTATTCACCGCCTCGATCACCTTGGAATTACCAATATTTTCCTCATCCTTGGCTTCCTCCCGCTGGCGCTCGATCTCTTCAATTTCAAATTCAATATTGTCTTCGGAGAGTCCTTCCATTTTTTTAGACTTTCCGTAATAGACTTCCACCGCATATTCAATATCTGCTTCTGTCGCTAAAACCAGGTCCAGATCCATACCTGTGTATTTGCTGACAGTATCAATGCTTTCCACATTCAGGGGGTCGGCAGTAGCCACACTGAGCTGGCCCCCGATCTTAAAGAGGGGAACAATCTGATATTTCCTGGCCATTTCTTCCGGGACCAGGCGGATAATCTCTTTATCAATGGTTAAATCATCCAGTTTGACAAAGGGGATATCCATCTGCTCCGCCAGAAACTGCGTCAGGTCCTGATCGCTGATATACCCCAGTTCGATGAGGGCTTTTCCAAAGTATACTCCATTTTCGCTCTGATATCTCAAGGCTTCATTTAACTGTTCCTGGGTAATCTTCCTGCTGTCAAGCAAGAGTTGTCCCAAGGGTTTTTTCATTTTGATGGCTGGCATGTTCTACTCCTGATTAAATCCAAACATAGGTCATATACATATCAATTAAAAAATGACCAAAAAAGAGGGACAGAACGGCACCGATGGCCATAAAGGGACCAAAAGGCACCTGCACCCCGGCCCGGACCCGTTTCATGGCCATGAGAATCAGCAGAATCACGGCGGCGGAGAAAAAAGTCAAAAATAGCATCATAAGAGATAGTTCCCATCCCAGAAAAAGTCCGATTACAATACCCAGCAGCACATCACCGGATCCCATGCTGTCTTTTTTAAAAAGGGCTTTCCCAAATAGACCCGCCAAAAACAGAAAGCCTGAGATGATTGCGGCTCCGATAAGGGCCGATATCCACCGGCTATCCCGGAAAGCGACCAGTCCGGAAATGGCCATGATCACACCGGCTGTAATAAAAGGCTGGGGAATGATAAGATAATCCAGATCTACAAAGGCAGTAATAATCAAGACAAACATGAGGGACATATACCAGACGGCTTCAATAGACAGACCGAATTTCCAGTAGACGGCCATAAAAAGAAAGGTAGTGAGGAATTCCACCAGGGGATAGCGCGAACTGATGGTTGATTTGCAGAAGCGGCATTTCCCGCCAAGAATCAGATAGCTCAGGATGGGGATATTGTCGTACCAGGGTATTTGCTGACCGCAGGATACGCAGGTGGATCGGGGTTTGACAATGGATTTCTCCCGTGGAACGCGGTAAATCACTACATTGGCAAAACTCCCCAGAGCCAGGCCGGCCAGGGCGGATATCATGAGTCCCATCCAGGTAATATTCATTTCGGCAACAGCTCCTTGATTTTTTTCAGCATATCCGCCGTTGTAAAAGGTTTCGTAAGATAGGCATCGGCACCCACTGTTTTGGCCGTATGAAAATCTTTCTGAGCGCTCTTGGCAGACAGAATAATCACGGGAATATTTTTATATTTCTTGTCAAATTTGATCATATTACAAACCTTGAATCCATCCATCTTGGGCAGCATAATATCCAAAAGGACCAGATCCGGAACGATGGATTTAACCTTTTGTAAACCTTCCAGTCCGTCTGAAGCCGTTTCCACCTTAAATCCGATGGACTCCAGCCTGAGCTTGATCGCCCGGAGCATGTCCGGCTCGTCTTCTATGATGAGTATTGTGTATTCTGTCATGATTTTTACCCTTTTCTTTAACCTTCATTCATCATTCAGAATTAAATTCAGAATTCAGTTTTCCCATTGGCGGTATAGAAACATAGAATGTCGTCCCTTTATTCAATTCGCTTTCAAACCAGATTTCGCCGCCCATTTGTTCCACGATATCCTTGGTGATGCTGAGTCCCAGACCGACACCGGGAAGGCGTTCCAGATCCAGACCGGTACGGAAAAAGCGTTGAAAGATTTTGTCCTGATCTTTCTTTGCAATACCCCGGCCATGATCCTTTACATACATGTACAGATTCCCATCCTTTCGGATATCTGCAAATATAATCACTTCTGAATTTTCATCGGAGTATTTATAGGCATTTTCCACGAAATTTATGAGAATTTGCATTAAAACGTCCCGATCTGCAGGGATAGGTGGTAAATCATCCTTGACCCGGGTTGTCAGTGTCATATTCTTGGAAGCATAACGTACTTTGAATAAATCCACCACTTCCTGAATCAGATCGGGGATATCCACATCGGTAATCTTCTGTTTCCTACGGGTTCTCTCGGTTTTCATCACATCAAAGACATTGTTAATGAGTCTTTCCAGGCGTTCCAGGTTTTTGGCAATAATGGAGTTAAATTCCTGATGATCCTTTGAAAGGGTCCCGCCAATACCGTCTGCCATGAGAGATACATACTCTTTAACAATAGCAACCGGTGTTTTCAACTCATGGGATACATTGGAAATCAGGTCGGCTTTCATATCTTCAACCCGTTGATTGTCTGTAATATTCCGGGCAACCAGGATCAACCCATTCTCAATAAAAGGCAGATTCCGAAAGCGGTCCGTCACCGTGTCAAAAACCAGGCGATCCGCCTTGTTCTCACCGAGAAAAACTTTATGGCGGTAGACTTTCTTATCCTTAAGACATGTTTCCTGAACTTTGTCCCAGTCCTGGGAGAATAAATTCTTTAATTCTTCATACGGAATGATTTTCTGGTATTTCCCCATCAGATCCTGAAAATAGTGGTTCACATAGGCCAATTCTTTCTGTAAATCGATGATTGCCATGGCATCATTAATCTGGTCAAAAACCGTCAGTATCTGCTGTTCCTGCTTTTTACGTACAATATTTTCAAGGTGACCGAGAATGGTTTCAATCTGACGGGTCAGATCCTCAAAAAAAGTCCGGTCGTTATCCTGATAGACATTATTTTTATAACTCAGAAAACCTATAATCCCGGAAAACCGACCTGTCGAAGGAAAGGGAAACAAGAGAGAATCACGGATTCGTTCATCCCGGACCGGGTTTTCCGAGTCACTGTACCGGAAATCAGGGATCATTCGGGACATTTCGGGATTTTTTTCTTCCAGAAAGGCTTTGGAGAGGATATGAATGGCATCCTTCAATCGGGGAGACACGCTCTCACCGGAAAGCAGAACAATATTGTCGCTCCACAGGGAATAAAAAAAGAGCAGATCATAATGGATCATCCGGTCGAAGTATTTCGCCGCAGCGGAGAGGGCATCAGACAGGCGCAGATGGTCATCGAGGGAAAGAAGCAGATCATTCAGAATATTCAGTTTGATCAGGGCTGTATTCCCGTCTGTCAAATCATCTGAACGGGGCAGGATTCCCCGGGACAGGCGGGTAAAGCTCAGCAGGCGGTGCATCAGGATATCCGGATGATCCCCGTCTACGGACCAGATGATATAAAAGGGCCAGGTGCTTTGAAATGCATCCATGTCTTCCGGGTTATGGGTGATCGGAATAAAACAGGCAGGATGTATTTCCCAATGATTTAAAACGGATCTTTCATGGGAAAGGTCGAAAAGAACAAGATCCGGTTTTAGTTCAATAAAAGCGGATTCTGTCGGCGCATCATTCAGGGTTTTTACTGTGATGTTTTCTTTACGGAACACATCGGCGAGGGCACTATATTTCATATCACCGTCAGTGAGGAAAAGAACATTTTTTATTGAAACTCCGGAAACCATGATTTAACCGTACAATCCATTTAACTATTTAGTTATTCCAATTTTCTTTTCTTCTGTGTCGGCCGTTTGACTGTTAAGCCTGATTCTCAGCCTTAGATCATTAGGCCGGTCTGCAAAACGAATTGCATCCTCCATGGAAATGATTCCATCCATGTGTTTCTGATACAAACTTTGGTCAAAGGTCATCATCCCTTCATGGGTACTGGCTTCGATGGTGGTTCGAATCATTTCGATTTCACCGTTATGGATCAGATCCCGGATCCGTGCCGAATCCAGGAGCAGTTCAAGGACAACCGTCCTTGCTCCTTTCACGGTGGGAACCAACCGTTGGCCTATAATGGCTTGAAGGTTCAAACTCATTTGCATGCGAATCATTGTGTGGTATTCTGGGGGATAAAAGCTCATAATCCGTTCAAGTGTCTGGTAAGCGTTATTGGCATGGAGGGTTCCCAGCACTAAGTGACCGGTTTCAGAAAAATTCAGTGCAGCGCTCATGGTCTCACTGTCCCTGATCTCACCAATGAGAATCAGATCCGGAGCCTGGCGGAGGGCATATTTTAAAGCGGATCTGAAATCAGGTGTATCAATGCCCACCTCCCGCTGATTGACGATACTTTTTTTATGATTGTGGATGAATTCAATGGGATCTTCCACCGTAAGGATGTGTCCGGTTGTATGACTGTTCCGGTGGTCGATCATGGCAGCCATGGTTGTGCTTTTCCCTGAGCCAGTAGCTCCCACCACAAGAATAAGTCCTTGTTTCCGCATGATCAGGTCTTTCAGCACGGGAGGCATCCTCAGTTCATCCAGAGTGGGAATCCGGGTTAAAATCCGCCTGAGGACGAAGCCGATGGAATTCCGCTGATAGAACGCGTTCCCCCTGAAGCGGCCCATGCCCGGCTTACTGACAATAAAATCCAGTTCTTTCTGGTTTTGAACTTTCTGTATATCCTTTTCAGATAACATTTCTTTCATCAGGGCTTCCATGGCATCCATATTGAGTTTTTCTACTTCCAGGGGGATTAATTTCCCTTCAATGCGCAACATAGGATAGGTACCGATCGTCAGGTAGAGATCCGAAGCTTTCGCCTTGATCATGACATTCAGAAAATCTTCAATGGTATACATCTTAGTCTAAATCCAGATTTTTCTTTACGTAACCGGGATTGGTGGCACTTTGGATGGCGATATTCGTGCTGATTTTACCGGCTTTAGCCAGACGGACCAGGGACTGGTCCAGAGACACCATCCCCACATTAGAGCCGGTTTGAATGGCTGAAGGAATCTGAAACACCTTGCTTTCACGGATCAGATTCCGGATACCGCTGGTACCGATCATAATCTCAAAGGCTGCCACCCGCCCCTTGCCGGAAGCATGTTTCAGCAAAACCTGGGATACCACCGCCAGGAGGGATTCGGAAAGCATGGAGCGGATTTGTGCCTGCTGGGTTGCCGGATACTGGTCAATTATCCGGTCGATGGTCTTTGCCGCATTATTGGTATGAAGCGTTCCAAAGACAAGATGGCCCGTCTCTGCTGCCGTGATGGCCAGACTGGTCGTTTCAAGATCCCGCATTTCACCCACCAGAATTACATCGGGATCTTCCCGCAAGGCACTCCGGAGAGCCGCAGCAAAAGATTTTGTATTAAAACCCACTTCCCGCTGATTCACAAGAGATTCATTGGAGACATGGACAAATTCAACCGGATCCTCTATCGTGATAATGTGTTTTTTAAATTTCTTGTTGATATAGTCTATAATTGTCGCCAGAGTTGTAGATTTTCCGCTGCCTGTGGGACCGGTCACCAAAACAAGTCCTTTATCCTGCGATGCAATATTGACAAGAACATCCGGAAGTCCAAGTTCTTTAAAGCTGAAAACTTTTGTGGGAATCATACGAAAAACGGCCGCTTCACCGTTGATATCCTTGTAGACATTCACTCTGAACCGTCCAATGCCCTTGAATTCCCGGGAGAAATCGATTTCCCAGTTGGTTTCAAAGAGTTTTCGTTGTTCATCACTCATCACATCATAGATGAGGGAATGAATCATGGTACTGTCCATAGGATCCAGATTGGTCCGGAGCATATCGCCATCCACCCGGACAATGGGCGGGGATCCCACACAGAGATGAAGGTCCGACGCTCCGTTATCGACTGCAAATTTTAAAAGTGTATAGATTTCTGTCGCCATCAATCATCTCCTGAAGATTATTTAATAATGGAGGGAGTGATAAATATCATGAGTTCACTACGTTGCGGTTCAACACTTTTATGAATGAAAAGATGTTTAATTAAAGGAATTTTACTTAAGAAGGGAACTTTCTTAATGGTTTCAATATCCTGTTCCAGTATGAGACCACCCATGAGAAGCGTCTCTTTATTTTTTACACGGACATTGGTATTGGCAGTCCGCTTGGATACAATAGGCCGATCAGAATCGGGTCCTCCAAAACCGGTTACCGCTTCCACCTGGGCATTTACCGCCATTGAAATGTAATCATTTTCATTAATGCGAGGCGTTACCATGAGAGTAATATTGACTTCCTGCTCTTCATATGTCGTAGTTGCCGGACCGAATTGTGTAGCCGGCTGGGTGACGGTTATAGGATAAGTTGTTCCTACATTGATTGTTGCCATCTGGTTGTCAAAGGTAGTGGTCTGTGGTTGCTGGGTTATTTTTGAAGAAGTGGAAGATTTCAGTAAATTAAAAACAGCAGAAAACTGGGCAGCAGTCAGTGTTGCAATGGCCAAATCCTGCCAGTTTCCCAGTGTAAAACCCTGAGCCGAACTTCCGGGACCGCCCTGCAGGCTGGCACGGGCCGTCCAGTTAATGCCCATATTCTCAGAGACATCCAGCTTAGTTTCAACAAATTTGACCGAAATATTAATCTGGGGGATCTTCACGTCGAGCTGGCGGATAATTTTATCGATCGTTTCAAAATTGGCACTGACATCCGTCACCAGGATCATATCATAGCCAGGCATCAGGCTCATCATGCCCATCATACCCATACCACCCATGGCACCGGAAGCACCTGTCATGCCCGTTCCGCCGGTCATCCCCATGGAACTTCCCATAAAACCGGTGGATCCGAATCCTCCAGCTGCTCCACCGGTCGTGCCGGTTCCTGTACCTGTGCCTCCTTGCCCCATAGCCTGTGCACCCTTGATCGAAGGTGAAAAAACCGCGACTTCACCCTTCTCGGTCAGGACATTTTCAAGGGCATTGGCCACGGACTGACCATCTACATAGATCAGGCGATAAACCTGGGTGATGGTTTCTCCCGTCATCTCTTCGTCTTTTTCTTTAATGATGATGACATCATCGTTTTGGAACCAGTTGTAACCGTTTACCCGGAGTATGGCATCCAGGGCATTATGCACCTTTACATCCGTCAAAGTCAGAGTGACAATCCCTTCCACATCATTTGAACTCACCAGATTCAGGTTGTTCTGAATGGCAAAAAGTCTGAGGACTTTCGAGAGGGGGGCATTGGAAAACTGCAAAGACACACGATTGTCTAATCCGGCTTCATAAGGTGAATAATATTCATTCTCCACCGGCTTCGCCTGGCCGTCATCGTCCAATTCCCAGGTCAAAAACAGGGAACTCCCGTTTTGATAGACGGAATATTTGGGCAAATAAGAAAAATCGAAAATGATTTTAAACTGATCATTCATTTTATAACGATTGATAATCCGATAGAGATAAAGTGGAGAATAATTCACATACTCCTTTTTTCCCTGAAAAATGTTTTCACAATTCCGTATATCAATGGTGATCTGAGGTGGTGAATAAGTCCCGTATACATCGTATTCTATTTTATCATCCTTAAAAACCATTTCAATTTCAGCCTGGCTTTCATATCTGTGATAGATAATATCTTTGATGGTATTATCGGCAAAAAGCATATTGCCAACAGGCATGATAAGGAGGCATAAGAAAATAATATGTCTACGAAGCATCCGGATCTCCGTTTTTGTCTTTGTATCTTTTATTAATAATCCACAGAGGATTGGTTCCCGTGTTCATTCTTCAGCGAAAAATCCCGCCGGGGACAAAAGCGCCTTCGGAAAAGGTCAGGCGAATTTTTTCCCCGTTTTTTATGAGTATAACATATTCCGGTTTTACGATAGAAAGAGTGTAACCCTCAATAGTGTCTCCCGGTTTCAGGATTTGATCGTTTATGAGTACGGTCGGCTTGTTATTCAGCCACGAAATACCATTCAATTCAAAATGACGGGTGGTTTCTTCCGGTACTTCTTCAATAGCTTTTTGCTGTTCTTCTTCAGGTTCAGGCTTTTCAGAATAGACGAAAGGATCACTTTTCCACTCAAGATTCCATGCTGACCTTGTGGTATAGGATTTCAGGATAACCTGCTTTACAGGTTTTTTAGCTGCCTGAGCTGATAGGGGAGTCGTAACCTGTTGCGCTACGGTTACAGATGCAGTCGAAGTAGCCGGTTTCCCACGGGATAGCATGGGAATAACCTTTGTGGCAGCAAAGATCAGGACGGCTATGCCGGCCAGTGCCAAAAGGATTTTTTCCCGTTTCTGCAATGCCATATTATTCTTTCGCCGTATAAGCCAGCAACTTTATCTCAATATGCAATTTATCAGGAAGCTGCGTATCCGTCAACAGGTGAATGGACTGAATATGGACCAGTTCTGTATGGGCGGATAATTCCTCAAGAAATTTGCCTGTGGGAATGAATTTACCATTCAAAAAGACATCAATGGGATATGAATGGAGTGATTTCTCAAAATATTTTCTTTGTTCTGTTCCCGGGACGGAAAACTGATCAATAGGCGACGGATTCACATATTCCAGTTCCAGATTGTAGTGCTCTGCCAGCTGATCAATCATATCTATCGTATTTTCAATGCCTTTATCGCTGTTCACAGATTCAAAAAGCTGTATCAAATCCTTTTCCAGGTTTTTAACACGCTCTTCGATCTGTGCCCTGTTCCGTTCAATGGAACCTACCTGAACAATGTGCTGTTCCATTGATATCAGCTCCTGATTCATGGTCTGAATTTCCTGATGTACCGGAAGATATAAGAAGAAAAGCCATCCCAAAACGGCGACAAACAGAATCCCGATATTGATCAGTCCTATGCGTTGCTGATTCATAATTTCTTTAAAACCCCTTTAATCATAAAGGTCCGGCGTGTGCCTGTTTCTGTTTTTTCATCACCGGTGGACAATTCAATCGATTCAAAAAATCCTGTATCCCGAAACTTTGCCAGGTAGTTGTTCAAATAAATATCGGCAACCGAAGCATTCCGGGTGATATATCCCTTCAAAATAAAATCTGAGTTGCCCTTGCCTGAATCTCCTGCCGGTTTATTTACCTGAAAATCGATCAGATGGATACCGGTCGGTGTCAGGTTGGAAATCATTTTAAGGAAAGTAAGTGTCCTGTCGGTGGAATACTGATCCGTCCGAACTTGATTCAGGATCTGCGTGAGTGTTTGTTCTTTCTTACTCATGGACATGAATGTGGACGAGACACCCGAGATATTTCGCCAACGGGTTTGGGTCCGCTGGTATTTCACCTTCACCTGATCCCGTTTATCCATCATATCATAAGTTCGAATACCTGCAAAAATCAGGAATCCGGCTAAAATCAAATAGGATAGCTTTGTACCGGCTATAAAGATCTCCCGGTTGCGGGTGGCTTTCGTGATGACATTGGGATCTTTGTCCGGATAGGCTGCTGCCAGATGCAGGGCATAACAAGGCAATAATTTTTCCGGAATTTTAGCTTCCTTCGATTTGTATTCAAAAATATCCGCCCGCATGGGATTCAGGATGCTGGTCCGCCGGCCCAGATGGTCTTCAATAAAGCGGGCAATACCCGGGATTGCAGCTCCCGGTCCAACAAGGAAGACATCCCCGTCGGCAAGAAGGGAAAAGGTTTTCCGGTAGTAATCAATGGAACGGCTGATTTCCATAATGATACGTTCAGCGATAGGACGAATCATGATGGAGTAACGGGAATGGTCAATGCCAAGGCTTTTAATTGTGCTCCCTTTTTTACGTTGGAATCCGTAATTGTCCAGAAGCAGAAGGGCATCGGAAGGGGAAAGTTTCCGTGGACCGTTCAGGGTGTTCACTTCCTGATTCAGAGCTCCAAGCAGATCCTTCCGGCCGATGCTGAATTCCCGCTCATAATGAAATTCATGATTCTTGATGAAAATAAGATTGCTGTAGGTCTCTCCCATATAAAAGATTATCGCCGTCTCTTTAAAATAATCGGGGTAATTCAGACGAAAAGCCTTGGCTGCCAGATACGATACCGTTGTAATCTGGCAGAGATTCATGCCCACATCGTGAAAATATTTTTCCTGTTGAGCTACCAGATTGTGCGGGGCAATCAGGGTTAAAAAATTCTTTTCATCAACGCTGTCCGACGAGACCTGTTTCACATCATATTCAATAGCCTTATCAGGAAAAGGTAAATTTTTGGTTACAGCCCATTTCAGGGCTTCCCGGGTCTCTTTTTTGTTCAGTTTCTGAAAATTCTGGACCCTGGAGACATAGCTCCGGGAGTGGGTAAAAAAGGTCAGAAAACTATTCTTGTGTTTTATCTGCCGGGAAATTGATCTCAAGGCGAATTTATGTTTATCCTCATCAGTAGCATCTTCCGTAAAATTCCAATAATTTAAAACGCCCCAGTTGGTAATCTTGATTTTATTAACTTCCGGCCGGGCCTGCAGGTAACGGGCAGAAGACTCATCCGTCTCGACAACCACAATATTCCGTTTATTGTTCAGCCAATCGGAAATCTCCGAAATCTTCAATTTGACTGCCGGTGCTACCGAATTAAATTTCTCATCAAATACCCGGTCTTCATTTTCATCTTCATCTAATAAGTCATCAAAACTCCGCTTTTCATTTTCAAAATCCTCGTAAAGGATTTTCTGAGTGGCGGATTTGGGCTGTTTCTCTTCTTCTTCCGTGATAAATGCTTTATTCACAGGTGTTTCGGAAACGGCCGTTTTTTCTACTTTTGTCTTTTCATTGACTGCAGGTTCTGATGGCGGAACAGGTGACGGGGTTTCGAGAGAAAGTTCTTCCGTCTCTTTGATAGGAAGAACCATATCGTCATTTTTAGTAGCAATGTATTCGTCCAGAATGTCAAAAATGGATTTCCCCTCACGGGAAGGCTCTTCATTTTCAAACCTGATGCCTTCAGCAGACTTCGCTTGTTCTTCAGAAGTTTGTTCAGTTTTTTGATCCAAAAATGTCAACAGGGATTTGCCTTTATCTGAAATCTGTTTCCCTTCTTCAAAAAATTCAGCCTCTCCCCCTTCTTCCAGATCATCAGCCTTCTGTTCCTCAAAACGCTTTTTAAACTCCACAAAAGGACCCACACGGCTGGATTTTTCCCCGGTTTTAGAGATTAACGACTCAGGTGTTACAGTGTCCTTTTCTCCTTCAGCTTTTTCCGTCTCTTTTTCTTCCGGTTCCGGCTTTTTTGTCTCTTTTTTCTCGAGTTTCAAGCTGATTTTTGGAGATTCTTCCTGATCCCGAATTTGTTTGCTTTCACTTAATTCGTCAGAGGAATCTTTTTTTGTTTCCTTTTTGGGTTTTTCCGGCGTATGATCCTCTTCATCAATAGACTGGCTTAAATCTTCCGGAGCACTCTTTAATTCAGGCTTTTCTTTCTCCTGTTTTTGATCCCGATCACTCTCTTTAAAAGCTTTTTTTGCCGGTTTTCCTTTTTTTTGTGCTGTGGTCTTGTCAAATAATGCTGTCAGTTTTTTTGAGTCAAGGCTGTCTTCATCGGGTATTTTTTCCGATGGATGATGCGCCTTTTTTCCTTTCCCGGTCTCAGATGATTCTGCCCGAAGGATATTCAGGAGTTTGTTGGTTGCATTGTCACGATTTATATCGTCTCGGTCCGGCATGAATAATGCGGGGCTCCTTATTTATGCATGCGTCCTGTAAAATTTTCAGGCCCACTTCTGTCCATAATTTACAGAATACCTGAAAAACAGTAGAATGTAAGAGAAATCCATCGAAAAAAAAGGTTTTCTGTTCCAGTTCTTTGAACTCGTTCTGAGTAAAGAAAAACTACGGATTAACTTATACTTATTTATTTTATAATTCAACAATCTTCCTTTGAATTGAAGACTGTTTGAAATAATGTGATCATCCTGGTGTATCAATCGTTCTCCTTTCCTTCTGCTGAAATCATTCAACAGGTATGGCAGAATGAATATCGAATCTGTCCGAATTCCCGGTGTTTACTTCTCCGGTTCAGAATCTGTTTCCAAAAACGGGAAAAGGCTCAGTTGTTGAGATTTTACCTCCTTCTTCTTTTTTGCAACACCGGGATCAATTTCACTATCACTCTCCGGCTTATTGTCTTTATATACTTCTTTTCGGAGTATTTCGAGGAGCTTTGTTGTTGCTCTGTTATAATCTTTCTGGTGGTGCTCCGACATGGAAAAACCTATTTCCTTTTAAAAGGCTGATTACAATATCCGCATCGACCATCTGTTTCTCCTGACGAATCATTTCAATCAGGCAGTCATGGCAAAGCGTAATCATTTTACGTGGATAACCCTGTGAATTCAGGTAAATCAGTTCCAGTGCGCCGTCTGTGAAAAATTTTATACCCCCGGGGGCACCTGCAATTTTCAGGCGGTGTTCAATCATGGCAATGGCATCTTCCCGGCTTAGGGGCTTCAGTGTATATCCCATGGAAACCCGGTCTGCAAAATTCGGATGTTTCTTAAGTATATTTCGAAATTCAGGCTGGGCAAAAAAGATTACCTGAATCAACTTATATTGATTGGTTTCATAATTTAAAAGAGTTCTGATGAGTTCCAGATTCTCCGATGAAATTTTTTGTCCTTCATCAATCACCAAAACAAGAACTTTTTTTTCTTCAACACCTTTTTCATAGAGGTAGTTTTCGATAATGTCTTTACAGACAACAATAGAATCTCCCCTCTCGGGGATATCAAAGAGATCAATCAAATATTTCAAAAAATCCAGTTCCGAATTCCAGGAAGGGTCCAAAATCAGATAAAATTCGAAACGGGGGTCGTATTTATAGAATCGGCGGAGCAGAATCCGGCTCAGGGTTGTCTTACCCGTCCCGATTCCTCCGATGACCACACTAAGACCACGCCGTGTACGAACCGCAATTTCCAACAGATTAAGACACTCTTTATGAATTTCGGATTCGTAAAAATAATAGGGATCCGGTGTTATGGAGAATGGTTCTTTTTTCAGATTTACGATCTCAAAATATTCCATATCACCAGCAATAATTTACTCTATCATTCAATATATAATTTACAATCTGCACCATTTATTTCCCAATATATTATAACAACATATAAATATTTTAGGCAAGAAATACCAATAGAAAAATAGATTAGTCCTTTTCTCCCCTTTTTTTATGCAGGATTCTTAACAAGAAACCCTGTCAGTAAAATTTCATGGATTCCATGTCCATAAGTAAGTAAACTTTTGCATGTTCAAAAGGATTTTACTGGGAAGTTTCATTATTCTGATTTTCAATCTCTCCGCTTTGACAGCCGGTGAGTCTCCCCTGCACTTATGGGTTTTTTATAAAAAGAATTACATCCTGGAAGACGCCGCGGTACAGCTCAGTAAATATGGGAAAATCCGATATCAATCCAGAGCACTCCATGCCATCAGTCTTGAGTTGAAAGAGGGACTCCTGCCTGATAATCTCAGAAAACTTCCCGGATTCCATCACATGGAACCGTTACGGTATCTTCACTATTCAGCACCGGTTAAAACAACCACACAGACGCTTTCCAAAAAAAATGTGAACGTGGATCCATTTTACGGATATGCATTTGATCAGTTAACAAGTCTGGGTATCACCCACGCCCACAATTTGGGAATCACCGGTGACGGGGTACGGATTGGCATTCTTGATACCGGTTTCAAATCTTCACTGTCCATTTTTGAAAAAATCCGGGACGAGGGGAGATTGATTGCCGAGCGGGATTTCATCCATCAGGATAAGAGTACGGAAGATGAAGAAGAGGATGGCGAATCGGGGATGATTCAAACACACGGAACCGGTGTCTGGTCCGTAATCGGGGCTTATGCTCCCGGTGAACTTGTGGGGGGAGCTTTCGATGCGGAATTTGTGTTGGCAAAAACCGAGGTCATCCCGACCGAAACGCCTGTCGAGGAAGATTATTTTGCCGCAGCGATTGAGTGGTTTGATTCCCTGAATGTGGATATTGCCACCTCATCCCTGGCTTATCTGGAGTTTGATGATCCCTATCCTGGTTATCCCCTGTCGGCACTGGATGGAAAAACAACGGTGGTCGCCCGGGTATGTAACTGGGCAGCATCCCGGGGGATGGTTGTAGTCACTGCCGCCGGCAATGAAGGACCTGGTCCTACAACCCTCTGGAGTCCCGGAGATTCACCACTGGTGATTACGGTTGGCGGTGTGGATATACAGGGTCAGGTGTCGTCATTCAGCGGCAGGGGGCCAACAGCAGACGGCCGGATCAAACCGGACGTGGCGGCTCTGGCAGAAGACGTGTACAGGATCCTGCCTTCCGGAGAGATTTCCTATGGTAGCGGAACATCTTTTGCCACGCCCCTCATCACCAGCGGAATTGTCCTGATCAAACAACTCCGGCCGGACTGGGATATCCAGGATATGCTGTATGTGCTTCAGAAATATGCTGCACAATCTAAAAACAACAATACAGGCTGGGGAATCCCTGATTTTGGAAAAATTGTGAACGATTTATATCAGGGATCACTGGAACCTTTTACCTTGAAGGCATATCCCAATCCTGCCTCCCTCAGCATCACCATTCTGTCACCCAGGACTTCTCCTTCCCAGTCACTGACCGTCTTTGACCTGACAGGCCGGGAAATCTGGGAGACAACCCTTCATTCTTTTCAGGACAGCCTGACATTTTATATTCCCCTGAATCGATGGCCTTCAGGCATTTATTTCGGCCGGACCGGGGGACAAACCGTAAAATTCATCAAACTGTAGGATCGATCCATGCAAGTACTCGTCACCGGCGGGGCCGGATATATCGGAAGCCACACCTGTGTTGAACTCCTCGACAAAAACTATGACGTTATCGTCGTGGATAACCTCTCAAACAGCAAACAGGAATCCCTTGCCCGGGTGGAAAAAATAACCGGGAAAAAACTTGTCTTTTACCCTGTTGATTTACGGGATAATGTGTCTTTGTCAAGAGTCTTCCAAAAGCATGCCATCGGAAGTGTTATCCATTTTGCCGGTCTCAAGGCTGTGGGGGAATCAGTGGAAAAGCCCCTCCTCTATTATGAAAATAACATCAACGGAACTCTCACCTTATGCCGGGTCATGATTGAACACGGCGTTAAATCTATTGTCTTCAGCTCTTCGGCCACAGTCTATGGCGATCCGGCAAGTGTGCCGATCCGGGAGGATTTCCCTTTGCATGCAACCAATCCGTACGGGCGGACCAAACTGATGATTGAAGAAATACTCCGGGATCTGCAAATTTCCGATCCTGCCTGGAGAATTGCCCTGCTTCGGTACTTTAATCCCGTCGGTGCTCATCCCAGCGGACTCATCGGTGAAGATCCGAAAGGAATTCCAAACAACCTGATGCCCTATATTGCCCAGGTCGCTGTAGGAAAACTGAAAGAACTCCGGGTTTTCGGCAACGACTACCCTACACCGGACGGAACCGGCGTCCGGGATTATATTCACGTGGTGGATCTGGCAAAGGGACACCTTCAGGCATTAAAAAAAATCCGCCAGGATCCGGGAGTTTTTACATACAATCTGGGTACAGGCCGGGGATACAGTGTACTTGAAATGATTAAAGCCTTTGAAAAAGCCAGCGGAAAGTCTATTCCTTACCGTATCACCAAACGCCGCCCCGGTGATATCGTCCGTTGCTATGCAGACCCCTCTCTTGCGCTGAAAGAACTTGGGTGGAAAGCGGAAAAAACACTGGAGGATATGACCGCGGATACCTGGCGGTGGCAGATGAAAAATCCTGACGGATATTAAGAAAAGTTGAGAGTGATGAATATTGAACTGTAGTTTTGAGTAATGAGTTATAGCAGGCTGAAACCCGCCTTTACAACACTCCACTCTACACTCAAAATCATTACCAAATTTTAATCAGCAGGTGTGCAAACACAATCATTAATACCAGGGCAAAGGGATAAACGGCGGCGTATGAAGCATTTACGGCGTCTGAATCGCTCATTTTATTCACCACACCCAGCCCCGGTGTATTGGTCATACCACCGGTGATAGTTCCCAGGACGGTCAACAGGTTAAGTTTAAAGAGTTTGAGTCCGGCCAATGCCGTAATCAGCATGGGGAGAATCGTGATAAATAAGGCCATTAATAGGAGGATAACCCCCTGATCCTGTATCGTATTCACCAGTCCGGCTCCTGCTTCTGTGCCCACTGACGACAGAAAAAAGACCAATCCAAAATCTCTCAAAAGCCGATTTGTATGGCCGGTCACAACCCAGGTTACCGGGCCGGTAACGCCCTTATAACCAAGAAAAAGAGAGGTGAGAATAATTCCGCCGCTCAATCCCGGCGAAATCGTGAGCCCGTTTTCCGGGCCGATATGAAGGCTTCCCACAAGTATACCCAGAACAATCCCCAAAGAGACGGGAACAATTTCATACTTCAGCATATTCTTCAGGTTGGCGCCCATCCGTTCCGACAGCATTTCCAGAGTTTGGGCATCCCCTACCAATTGGAGGATATCTCCCATCTGGAGTCTGCGTTCAGGTGTTGGCGGTAAATCGATGCCACTCCGGCGGACCCGGGTGACGATCACATTGAACCTTTCCTCCAGATGATGATCTCCCAGCTGTTTTCCCACGTATTCCGGATTATTGACCAGAACCCGGAGGACCGTCCGGTTTGCAGGCAGGGGAATTTCAACATCATGTACCTCTTCACCCAGAAGAAGAACCGCCTTATCCAGTCCTTCCCGTGGACCCACAAGGCGGACTTTATCATCTATTTCCAGTTGTATATCCTGTGCCGGTACCAACGATTCTCCATCCCGTAAAATCCGGGAGATCGTGACACCATAATGCTTATCCAGATTTAAGTCCTTGATGGTCATCTTCCGGACATTCTCATTTGTCACCCTGAGGATGCGCCATTCCATCTGCCGGTGAATATCCACCTTATCAAGATTAACTGCCTTTTCGGCGTCAGCGATTGATATTCTGAAAAGACGGGGCATCATGCGCAGGGTCAGAATCGTACCGATGACCCCCACAGGATATGCCACACCGTATCCAAGGGAAGCCATAGGACTTCCGGATGCTTCCGTTGCGGCAGCCAGTCCGGGCGTGGATGTGAGAGCTCCGGCAAACAGGCCAATAGACAGCTCAGGACTTATTCTAAAAATGTGCCCCAGAATCAGGGTTAATATTCCGGCTGATCCAACGGTGATCAGTGCCAGTGTTGTGAACTGCCGACCACTTTTTTTAAAGGATTCAATAAATCCCGGACCGGCCTGGAGTCCAATCGTGTATAAAAATAGCGTAAGTCCCATGGTTCGAAAAGCATCGGGCACCATGTATCCAAAATGACCAAATATCATGGCAACAATGACAATCCCGGATGCCTCCAGACTAAAAGAACCGAATCGGATCATGCCCAGAAAATATCCAAGGGTAATAATAACAAATAGGAGAAAAACAGGATTTTCCAGCACGGGTTACTCCTTTGATTTACTCTGTTTTTCCAGAATCTGATATAGAAATCAGGTCCCGGGGATAGGGTTCAAAAAAAATCTGCTTTTTCAGATAATCATTATTGAAACGGACAATCCAGGAACGGAGAATCAAAATAAGGTTGCTCATCGGTATTTTTCCCTCACGGTAGATTTCAAGCTGATCAAAGAAAAATGCTTTCTCTTCCGAAGAGAGTTGATTTGAAAAATAACCCATGATATGCATGATGACATTGATCACAGAGGATCGTCTGGGAGGTTTCAGGAAAATTTTGTTAAGCACAGCTTTATAGGCCTCAAGGGCAGTTCCCAATGTTTTATTACTGTGACGGGCAACAACCCTGTCGGCATTCCGCCACTCCTTTTGACTGTATATCATAAATAAGTATCTATGTCGTGTGTGAAAATCGACCAATTTGGCCATGGTTGGGGTTTTTTTCAGATCAGCAAAGCGCTTATGGGTAAAAATTCGGGTATAAAAGTGTTCACGAATCCTGAGATTGGTCAGTCGTACCTCATCTTCAACAGGAATATCCTGAAAAAATCCTGCTACGGCCCCGCCGAACAAACCCGTTGTTTTTTCTCCCAATGCAGCCACTTTCCCCGCAGAAGGATAGACTTTTACATCCTTAATTCCACATGTGGGAGAACGGCTTTTCAACACGGCTCCGTCAATATCCTCCAAATCTTTCAAATATCGTTCCGTGTAATCCTTCATATCCTGTGTAATATCTTTTCCGGAGAGACTCCAGATCAGATGTCTTTCCCCTTTTTTTCTGATCATCCGGATGGCTTCCCGGGGTACACTGAGACCAACCGCCTCTTCAGGACATACCGTAATAAACTTGACAAAAGGTTTCAAATTTTTAATTTCCCGGCTTGAGACAATCCCCCCGTTAAACCGGCAGTGCTCATATTCAATACATCGACTCAGTAAAATCCGGGGCCTGCATTCATCTGACATGGAAATCTCCTTCTTTCATAACCCTCCTTCCTATCATCTGCCCCAAACATCCCCTCTTAAAAACCCTTTCGTCACATTAATATAATAATCCCAAAAGAATTTATCCCTGTCCAAAGGCTCACCTTCATTATAAAAAAGAGATCTGAAATATTGGATACCCCAAAGATGGGCGGTTCTCAGATTGACTCTGGTATCGGAAAAATCGCCGGCATAATAAAGAAAGGGCGAAGGTTCACGGCGGATAAGTGTGGCAGGAAACGCATTCGGCACATTGTGTAATGATAAAAGGGAATCTCCGGCCTCGGTAACATCCAGATAAAATTCAGAAATCATGGTGTATTCAGGTCCGGCGGCAATAATCTCAAACCAAAAAGGATAACGGATTTCATCCGGCACACGGAGCTTTTTTTGCCATGCCTTATCTGTACTTACCACCGGCCAATAAGTGCGTAAATGTTTTTCAGCCTGCAAGATAAGGATGGTACCGTTTTCATGCACCAGGATCGTCCCGGGGCCTTTCAACTCCCAAATGGTATCATATTGTTCCTGATATGTTTCAAAAATCCACCGGGGAATATCCGTATTGAGAATGTCCAGGTCATCAAAATACCGGCCGGTCCATCCCGTGGATTTTAAGTTGAAACTCTTTTCTATACGCCGGCGGACATCGTAAGGTGTCGGTGATCCCAAAAAACTGAATTCTGCCATGGCAGGTTTCCCTTGGGACTGTAAGAGTTCTAAAAAGCGGATATCCTGAAGGCTGATACCTCCATATAACCTGGAAATCTCATCCCCGTCTCTTCTTCCCCACCAATCCTGACGGTACACACCGTATCCATCCAGAAAAACCGCCATATCCACAGAATCAGCCAGCAGTTCAAGGTCCTGAGAATTCACATGTTCCAGATCATCTACAAAATAGGACAATCCCGGCTCAACGGGGAAAAAACCATAATAATCATCAGACGGGTTGTAAAAAGAATCATCCGGTTTGACCCATTTTAAATACCTTAAAACCCAGAAGAAAGCTTTGTGTTCCTGAAAATTCTGATTGGGAACAGTTTTATCCATGATAAAGACAGACTTCTCCACACAAGGTGAAAAGAACCACAGAAGAAACATCCAGAATGGCAAGAGAAAAAATAAAATGAGTCCAACACTTCGCTTTTGATGCCCCTTTTTCTCCCGGGTGGATAAACGGGTATGATCCCCGTCATCCGATTCTTTTTTTATCTTACCACCTAAAGAAGAGTCCAATCCGTCCTCCTCTCTGATTTTCTTCGTTGGGATTATACTGGTGGTTGATCATCCATTGGAAAATCCATTGGCGATGAAGCAAATGTTGGCCTTTCAACGTTAAAACATGAGAATCGTCTACCGGAATTTCCTGAGATATCTGATCCAGATCCCGTCCATATCCATAGGAGAATTCAACATAATCATCGACACTCCCATAGTAATACCGGGCTGAAAAATAGTGAAATACTTTGTTGTTGGGATTATCAATAATATAGTTAAATTTATATCTAAAATAATAAGATCCCTGATAAAGTGCCACAGCCAGAGCAGGAATATGAATATCATCATCTGGAAAATTCATCATCCTGTATGCTACAGCACCCTCCCATTTCCCGGCAAATCCCTGGTACAGTTCACTGTAGATATCGAAATCCGGAAGGAAAACTTGTTGAAAAGCAGCAGAAAACCGGACGTTCCAGAAAGCATTCTGCCAGACATCTGCATAGATTTCGCCACTTAGCTGCTGATCTGTCCTGTCATAGCGCCAATATTGTCCGGCTTCAACCATCAGTGTTTGATTTTTAAAATCCCGTTTAACATTCTGAATCATTCCAAACCAGTCTGATTTTTCAGTTGAGAATGTTTGGTAGTCCAGGGCAACACCGCCTTCCCAGGTCAACGGATTCTGAATCCGGTTGATTTCATCCAGGAACGGATTTACATCCAGGGGATCAGCTCCCAGTTCCAGTCCTTTTAACAAAGCCTGTCTTGCTTTGGGATACAGCCGAAGTCCGATTAAAATCCGTGCATATTTGATATAAAATCCCGGTGTATCCGGTTCTTGTTTCAGGCACATTTCGCAACTTTTTTTAGCTTTATCCAGCCTGTCCGTCCAAAAATAGAGATCCGTTAGGGCATACCAGGCATCTGTATATTCCGGTGTATTCCGGGTCACCTCCAGAAGATCCTTCTCGGCATCTATGTATTTCCCCTGCCACGCCAAAACCCGTCCCCGCATAAGTTGGCCATCTGCATCTCCGGGGAAATTTTCCAGAAGAAAATTGAGAATCTTTTCCGCTTGTGGCAGACTGTCATTCCGGATGGCTTCCCGGGCATTGCTAAAAAGCTCCTGATAAACCAATCCCTTTAATTCACGACTTTCGGGAGGAAAATCCTGGGCGAGGGAAAAGGTTGGGATTAAGAATAAGGTTAAGGTTAAGGTTAAGGTTGAGATTGAGGGTTTAAGATCATTGGGAATGGATTTCGGGAAAGTGATAAGTAGTGAGTTCAATTTATACATAAGATGATTTTTCATGACTTTTTATTCCTGTCTGCTTCGATGGTTTGGAATCCTTTTCGTTCCATGGCTCCCCACGATTTGACTTTACGGAAAAAAGACCAGGTTCCCCGGGCACGCCAATAGGTGGTAAGCTGGCGATATCCAAAATTCTCAATAACAGCCAGCCAAAACAAATTCAGCAGATCCCTGAATCGCCCGTAGCGTTTGAATGTAAGCTCTTCGAGTCCCACGGCAAAAATGCTCAGATTTACTCCAAAAATAAAGGCCAGAATGAAAAAAGCGGAGACATACATGGTGGACAAATTTCCCGTTGCCCATGAGATGAGGAAGAGGAGATACCCCGGGACTTCAACCAGGGGACCGCACATTTCCAGAAAAAAGAAATAGGGATAAGCCAGCATTCCGATCCGGCCGTATCGGGGATTCATCAACATTTTTTTGTGGCGGAACAGGACTTCTATCAATCCCCGTTGCCAGCGATCTCTCTGCCGTCCCAATATTTTCATAGATTCAGGACACTCGGTCCAGGCGACAGGATCGGGAATAAAGGTAATGTGATAGGGAATGCTATTTTCAATACAATAGCGATGAAGACGAACTACCAGTTCCATATCTTCACCGACAGTTTGAGTGTGATATCCCCCGGCAGCAATGGCAATGCCCCGTTTGAAAATCCCGAAGGCACCGGATATAATAAAAGTTAGTTTAATAGTATCCCACCCCATGCGTCCCGCCAGAAAAGCTCTTAAATATTCCATCACCTGAAAACGAGCCAGTTGATTTTTCGGGAGTTTGATATTTTTTACTTCGCCTCCCCGTACATCACAGCCATTGGCAATCCGGATAATTCCTCCGGCAGCAATGGTTTCTTTATTTTCCAAAAAGGGCCGTACGATACGTGTCAGGGAATCCCGTTCAAGCAGACTGTCCGAATCTATAGCACAAAAGAGGGGTGTTCTGGCATAATTCAAGCCACAATTGAGGGCATCGGCCTTCCCGCCGTTTTCCTTGTCAATCAGCCAAAGATTATAATGTTTCCGGCTTCTGTAAACCGCTTTGACTTCGGCGGTTTTCAGGGAAGCAATAGGAGCTCTGGAAACCTGGATCATGTCGAAATTCTCGATGACATGTTTTAAGGTATCATCCTTAGACCCGTCATTAACAGTAATAATTTCAAAGTCCGGATATTTCAGAGCCAGCAGGGATCGTGTGGATTCAACAATGGTTGAACCTTCATTATATGCCGGAGCAATAAGGGTAATAGGCAGAGCCCCGGCAATGTTGATCAATTCATCCACCTGTAAAACCCGCATACTCCGGGCATATCTGCGAAGGGATATAAAAGAAATACTGTTTAAAATAAGATATACCGTATTCAAAATAAAAAAGTAAGCAAGAACCACATGGTTGAAAAAATCCAGAAACAGACGGGGTATATCAATCATTTAGGCCTCCATCAAAACCTGTCTGGCCAGTTCAGCCCGTGGGTGGTCTGAATAGGCATAATGCCTGAGGACATCCAGTTTGCCTGATTCTTTCAATCCCCAGGCTGCATTGATTACAACCCAGATGGAAGGGTGGTCCATGGCTTTATAAAGGCAGGTCGGGAATTTTTCTTTTTCCAGGTTGACCAGAATCCGGATGCCATTGGCCAATAAGACGGGATCATTCCGTTCACAGACCTGTTTTATATAGGGGATGTGTTTTTCCTCACCGATGACCCGTAACAATCTCAAATACGCTGCTACAACTTCCCTGTTTTCGTCAGGAGTACAAATCACATTGGCATAATCCCCTGCCTTAAAATCGTACAGTTTGTGAAGCGTTTCAATTGCCACGGTTCTTTGCCAGGCAGGTTTGTTCCGGTCTGTCATCAGCGCCCGCAAGGCCGGACTAAGTCCGTTCCCCACCTGTGCAATGAACGAAGAAAGTAAATTCACAGACCATATCTCAAAGCGATTCAAATGCTTTAAAATAGCCTCGCCGTTCTCTACTTGTCCCTTTCGGGCCAGAGCACGGGCAGCGACCATGTTGACTAAAAAAGATCTGTCTTTCAACGCTTTTTTAAATGCCGGATCGTACTGATCCGGGTCCATACGCTGAAGCAAACTGATGACTTCCGCCCTTTTTTCAACTCTCCAGCTATGCAGTTTGTTTAAAATTCTCTTCACATAAGGCTGCCCGGCTTCAATAAGCCGTTGTCTGGCTTCACCATCCACCCGGGCAATATAACGGCTCAGATATGTCAGAAATTGCCAGATATCATCCGGATGCACATAAGACTTAATCGATTCAGGGGCCCTCTCTTCACTGAGAATCTCCAATAAAAGAGGTTCCCAAATACGCTCAAGCCGGTAATATTTTCTGGATTTCCGATTGTTCTTCGCCCGAAGATAAAAAGTGGAAAAAGCCAGAAAAATGACGAAAATGAGAAGCAACAGAATGGAAAGAGTCAGGACAAACAGAATCTGGTCCTGACGGGACATGGTTATGAATATGTGCCAGTAATATCGAATCATATCATTTCAGGCTCAAGGATTTAAAATAAGTGATTAATTCAACAGGATTAAAAGGCTTCCTGATGATATCAATGATTCCTAATGCGTTTCCCTGTCCTTGAAGATCGGGATTTTGCACTCCTGTTATCAAAATAACCGGACATTCATACGTCCAGGACTTGAGGACATCAAGGCCATAATCATCCCCGAACCGGAGATCCATGAGTATCAGGTCTGTTTCCGGTGAAGACCGGTTAAAAAGGCTTTTTTTGTCGGGGATAATGACGGGCAAATGGCCTGCTTTCTTCAGGATATATGAGAGAAGAAACTGCATATCCGGATCATCCTCACAGACAAAAATTCTCATAAGAGCCCACGAAGCATCCGGTTAACCCGGGCAATCAATTCTTTAGGTGAAAAAGGCTTCAGAAGATAATCATCGGCTCCCAAATCAAAAGCACGCACAATATCATCTTCGTTCCCCATGGATGTCAAAATCAGTACCGGCGTATGGGTTTTCCCGGGCAGCATTCTGACACGACGCAATAATTCGAATCCGTCTATAACCGGCATTTTGATATCTGTGATAATTAATGCGTAATCATGGTTTTCTGCCCCTTCCAGCGCCAGGGCACCATCACTGAAATAATCCACCTCAAGTCCGGCTTTTTTCAGATTGTGAATAATGATGTTTGCCATCAATCGGTCATCTTCAGCCAGCATGATTTTATTTTTGAGGGATTCGGATTTGAATTGGAGAACCATTCGGTTCCCTCCTTCATTTTGCGCCCGGGCCAAAAGGGCATTCACGGTCGTTGTGGCTTCTTCATAACTTTTTACATCCCCAAGATCGACAAGACCGGCGGACATGAAAAACTGGATATCTTTTTTCCCGATTTCCCGTATATAAAAGAGCATCCGTTCTACAATCAGGGATGCATCGTCCAGGCTCGTATTCGGGAGGATTATAGAAAAAGAGCCGTCACCATGCCGGAAAAGATAATCCGAATCTCTCAGATGATCATTGATAATATCCCGGGCTTTGGTTACAATTTTTTCTTCTATGTCCCGGCCGAAATGGAGCCGATATGTCTGAAGATCATCTATGGCAATTTTTACCAGCGTGGCATGGCTCCGGGTCATTTGCATAAGGGCATGTGTTTTCTGGTAAAAGGACTGCAACTCCCTTTCATGGAGGGCTTTTGTCTTGTCCGAAAGGGGTGCATCACTGGATGATTCATACTGATTGAGGATTGTCTGAACCGTCAGTATCACATCTTCCGGCATAAAAGGTTTTTGAATAAATCCATCGGCACCCAGGGCATAGCATTCCTGTTTATGCTTGAAATCCGTCAGGGCAGACATCACCAGAATCGGGACCCTTTTCATGTACGGACTTTTCCTCATATTCACCAGAATTTCCCGTCCATCCCTGTCCGGCAAAACCAGATCCAGAAGAATCAGGGAATAATCCTGCTGCTGCAAAAGCAATTGGGCCTTTTCAAAGGTTTCCGCCTCGTCAATTTTATCAAATATCCTTGCCAGGGTCATTTTAAGAATCAACACGATATCGGGGTCATCATCAATAATCAGGAGTGTCTGAGGTGTTTTTTCGTAGTCAAGCACCAAATCTTCCAGGACATGAATCAGTTCACGGCTTTTTTTTAGAAGTTCCCCATCCGGACACACTTCTACATTCCGGGCAACTTCGGAAACCCGGGGGAATCCGTATGTTGCTCCGGAACCGTAAAGGGAATGGGCCAGTCTGCGGATGGATTCGCCAGCTCCTTCGCTGCCTTTTTCCAAGCCATTCACCTGTGTTTTCAAAGAATCAATCCGGGAAGGCAGGTTACGGATGTATATTTTTTTCAAATTTTCCATATAAACCCTAATTAATAAAAGCGGATCGTAAAGGCGGTCCCTTCATCAACCCGGCTGTCCATCAGCAACCGGTAGTTCATCAGTTCGGCATAAGAATTGGCAAGGGCAAGACCAAGTCCCGTCCCTCCGTATTTCCGGGATTTGGAATAATCCACCTGTTCAAAGGCCTTAAAAATAGATTCATGCCTTTCCTGGGGAATGCCGGGACCCGTATCGGCGATGATGAGTTCAGCCGGTTCACCTGTATTCGGATTTACATTAATGGTGATGGAAACACTCCCCTTTTCCGTGAATTTCACGGCATTGGATAACAAATTGTCCACGATGGATTTGAGCTTTTCCGGATCGGACTTAAATGGCTGAATTTGCTCAGGCATGAAAACATTGAAATCCAGCCCCTTTTTACGGGCATTTTCACCATAAGTGCTTAGAATCTCTTTGAATAACTCCTGCAAATCTGTCTGCACAAACCGGGTCGTGATTTTCCCTGATTCCACCATACTGATTTGCAGAATATCCGAGAGGATATTGAGCAGTTGAATGCCGTTTTGACGAATGCGATCCAAAAACATCACATCCCGTTCGTCAAAATGCTTTTTTTCATTTTTCAGGAGGATATTCGTGAAGCCGATGATAGAATTGAGAGGCGTCCGGAGTTCATGACTCATATTGGCCAGAAATTCGGTTTTCGCACGATTTGCCGATTCAGAAATATCCCGGGCATTTTTCAACATTTCAATCATCCGCCGCCGTTCGGTGATATCATTTTCAATGATGATGAAATGGGTGATTTCACCGGATGAATCAACGATGGGGGATATATTGATATCATTCCAGTACACATCCCCGTTTTTTCTCTGACATTTAAATTCTCCCTGCCATTCCTCTCCATCGTTCATGTGTTGCACCATATCATCATACATGCCATTTGGAGAAGACCGGATAAAATGAAAACCGATACTCTGTCCTACAATATCATCCCTGTCAAATCCCGAGATTTCACTGAATTTGGAGTTTGAATACTGGATATACCCATTTCTGTCTGCAATCAACACCGAGCTGGCACCCTGTTCCACGGCCCGGCTGAACAGGTTGACCTGTTCCTGGGTATGAAAAACATCGGTCACATCCCGGTAAGTGCTTAAAAAACGGATTTTATCATTAAAGGTCACCAGCACCGACGAAACCAGGATAAGTTTATGCTGGCGGTCCCGGGTGACAATTTCCGTAATGGTTTCATGGGAGCGGCCCGTTTTTTTCATATTCTCTATGGCATCGATAACAATCTGACGCTGGTTGGGATCGGGATAGAGCAAATTGATGAAATTCCGGGTCCGGTTTGCCTGTTCCCGGGTATAACCTGTAATATCCCGCATCTGGGAATTGTAGATTTCAAAGTGTCCCTCCGGTGTACTCAGGATCACCCCTTCCTGCAGGCTTTCGATGATTTTTTCCAGGCGGGAACTGGTTTCCCGGATCTGATGCGCCGTTTCCACATCCGATGTCACATCTTCACCAAACACCATCACTCCCTGAAAATCACCTTTTTTATTAAAACAGGGGATGCGGTCCGTCTTGACGATTTTCTCATGGCCATCCGGGATAATCCGGGTTTCCAGGATGCCACGCTTTGCGATCTGTTTGTGATACACATACTCGTTATTTTCAAAATACCAGGCTTTAAGACCTGGAAAAGCCTCCTCTTCTTTTTTACCAAGGATATCCTGCGGATCCAGTCCGTAAAAATCCAAAACAGCCTGATTGACCCGTACAATGATCCCTTTGTCATCTTTAACCATAACCTGAAATGGGATTTTATCAAAGAGTCCTTCCTGCTCATGTCCGGCTTCGGAAAGTTTGTATTTTAAAACCTGAATCCGGTAGATGATGAATCCGGTAATAAATGAAAAAATGAGTGCTACAAATAAATTTAGCACAAGGACGGATTTTTGCAGGTAAAGGGCACGGCTCCAGAAAATATCATCCAGATCCATAACACGGGAAAAAAACCAAAATAGGCTTTCCAGGAGGAAAAAAATCAGAATAAAGACCAAAATGGGGATCAAGTATCTGAAAAAAATCCCTCTATGTGACCCTGGATTGTTCATTCACCTGGAGGAATCCACTTGTTGATAGTTTCAAACAGGATGTTATCATCAATAATCGGTTTGGTAATGTAATCATTGAATCCCTGGCGTAGAAAATTTTCCTTATCACCGGGCAGAGCATGAGCTGTCAGGGCAATGACGGGGGTATTTTTTAAGCTTTGTATGTTTCGGATATTTTTTAATACCTCTATCCCATCCATACCGGGAAGGGAAATATCCAGCAGGATCAAATCCGGTGCGGATATTTCAATCTTGTCAAGTGCCGTCATTCCATCCTCAAAACATTCCACCTGAAACTCCGGTTCCAGGATAGCCTGGGTTAACAGACGATTGTCGGCATTATCCTCAATCAAAACAATTTTCTTCCGGTTCATGATATATCCATACTCTTTTTGATTTGCTTGTGTAAGATACGGATTTTATCCCGGAGTTCACGGACCTTTTTTGGGTCAGGGAGGTCCGTCTCTTCAACAATTCGGGCTAATGTCATCACATCCAGTGCTCCGATATTGCCTGCAGAAGATTTAATAGAATGAGCCAACTTATGCACCGTATCCCAGTCCTTCTCATCAAGGGATTTATCCAGGCCGTCGCCCCGATGGATCATATTATCCAGCGCTGTATGAAGGATCTTTTTCAGAATGTCCTCTCCGCCCAGTGAATAAAGCATTTTCAGACGCTCTTCCTGAAGTCCGACCCTTTCTTTCAGGCGTGATACAAGCGGTGCTGTTTTGGGATGGGATTCAGTCATTTTCTTTCCCATATATATTGGAAATGTAGGCTAAATCTGTCAGAGAAACAAGTTTGGATACTATTTTACATTTTATGATCGTCCGGTATATTGTATTCTGAAAACAGGTTGAAACATATTTTAAAATATCCCTTATAAAGGTACATGGAAAAACAGTTTGCAATGTGTAGATATTCATATTTTTTTTTTTGTTGATATTTAAGATAATAAACAATAATTTAAAATTGTACGAATTAAAGCAAGTATATTTTGCAAAACCGATAACATAAAAGGAAAGGAAAAAATATGGCACGAAAAGCAGAATTAATCCCTCCGGGAGACAGTATTGAACGAGCGGCTCTTGTCCTGAAAACTTTGGGACACCCCATTATGCTGAAAATCCTTCTGACACTTCAGAAGGGAGAACACTCCGTTGCTGAAATTCAGAAGAAGATTAACGAAGAACAGACTATCACTTCAATTTACCTGCGGAAAATGCTCAAACGTCAGATCGTTCAATACCGTAAAGAAGGACGCTGGCACTATTATTCTTTGACTGATGATCCGACGGTTCAGAATCTCAAGTATGTCACAAACGCCGTTCTGAAATCAAAGAAATAGCAGCTTACTTTTTATACTCTCAAAAGCTGTCCTCTCTCATTGAAGAAAATGAAGTGCGACAGCTTTTTTTATTCGCATTCATTTGATATTGACCCATAAAAAATATATTTTTGCAGGATATAAAAAACAGAAGGATTTGACAGATGGAGAAAAAAGAAAGTTTGTGGTCCATTCTCCGTGAAAGGTTATTTAAAGCCGGATTGCTGAAAGACGCATGGAGTCTTGTCATCAATATGATTCAAACGGATAAGGACATGTTCAGGGATGCCCATCATCTCCTCCGGATTGAATATCAGGATGAACAATTCAACAATCTTCTGGCAGTGGACAAAGAAATCAATGCCATGCAGCAGAAGATCCGGGAGGATGTGTTAACCCATCTGATTATTTCGGATATATCCAAATATGAGATTTCCCAGGCTCTGGGGATAATCACGGTCATCAACGGCCTTGAACGGATTGGTGACAACTGCAAGAATATCGCCGATCTGGCCATGGCTGCCAGCGGCACCGTGAATTATGGAAATCTGGAAGAAACCGTTACGACACTTGAAAACATTGTTTTCCGTCATTTTGACGAACTGCTTGAAGCCGTTAAAAATGATAACCTGGAAATCAGCAAACGGATCATGAGCGAGTACAAGGAAGACGTATCATTCCGGATTAATGAAACAGTGATCAACATTTTAAAGGGCAATTATTCCGAATTACCGCCACAGAATATGGTTTCAGCGGCCCTGTACCTCCGTTACCTGAAACGGATTGATGCAAACCAGCGGAATGTTGCCAGTCTGATGGTAAACCCTTTTAAAAAAATCGGATACAATTATAAGGACAAGGATAAGATATTATGAGTAAGGGAGTCACCCCCCGTTCAAAAGATTACGCAAAGTGGTATACAGATGTCGTTCAAAAAGCAGAATTAGCCGATTACTCCCCTGTTAAGGGTTGTATGGTCATCCGTCCTTATGGATATGCCCTGTGGGAACAAATCCGGGATTTTTTAGATAAGCGATTCAAAGAGACAGGTCATGTAAATGCATATTTTCCCATGTTGATTCCTGAGAGTTTTTTAAAAAAAGAGGCAGAGCATGTAGAAGGTTTTGCACCGGAGCTGGCCGTGGTTACACATGGCGGTGGAAAGAAACTGGAAGAACCTCTGGTCATTCGCCCCACATCGGAAACCATTATCTGGTCCATGTATAAGAAATGGATTAACAGCTACCGGGATCTCCCTTTGCTTATCAACCAGTGGGCAAATGTAGTCCGTTGGGAAATGCGCACACGGCTTTTCCTGAGAACCACAGAATTTCTCTGGCAGGAAGGTCATACGGCCCATGCCACAGGTGAAGAAGCAGAAGAAGAGGCTCACCGGATGATCGATGTCTACCGTCAATTGTGCGAAGAAATCCTTGCCCTGCCGGTCCACGTGGGACGAAAAACAGAAAATGAAAAATTTGCCGGAGCTGTTAACACATATACCATTGAAGCCATGATGGGTGATAAACGGGCTTTGCAGGCCGGAACCAGTCATTATCTGGGACAGAATTTTGCCAAGGCATTTGATGTAAAATTTCAATCCGAAGATAATGTGATGGAATATGTTTACGCATCAAGCTGGGGCGTAAGTACACGCCTGGTGGGAGCCGTCATTATGGCTCATGGTGATGATCAGGGACTGGTTCTTCCACCCCGGATAGCGCCTTATCAAATTGTCATCGTACCGATCTATAGAAAACCGGAAGACAAAGAAAAAGTCATGGGACTGGTTAATACCCTGGAAAAGGCTCTCAAAAAACAGGGTGTCCGATATCATACCGACAACCGGGAGACTGTTTCCCCCGGTTTCAAATTCAACGACTGGGAAATGAAGGGTGTCCCACTCCGGGTGGAGATCGGCCCTAAAGATGCCGACAAAAACGGCGTGATGCGTGTCCGCCGGGATACAGGCGAAAAGACCTTCCTTAAAATCGATGCTTTTATCCTTTCCTGTGGAGAAACCCTGGAGAATATTCAGCAATCCATCTATAACAGCCGTTTAGCTTTCCGCGAAAAAAACACGACGGATGTCACAACTTACGATGAACTGAAAGAGGTCATAGAAAAAGGTGGGTTTGCACGGACCTTCTGGGCCGGAGACAGCGAAATGGAAAACCGGATTCAGGAGGAAACCAAGGCAACCATCCGTTGCATCCTCTTTGAAAAAACCAGAGAATCCGGTCCCTGCGTTATAACCGGGAAGCCGAGCACAGAACAAGTCATTTTCGCGAAATCATACTAAATCAATCCCAAAAATAAAAACGCTTAAAACCCTGGTTTTTTCATCGGGGTTTTTTTTATCCTGCAAAACGACTAACTTCTGTCATGAAACTCGTCAAGGACAGAGGCATTGTCCTCAAAACCGAAAAAAGCGGAGAAACCAGTCTGAAAGTCCGCCTTTTTGCAAAGGATTCAGGGCGCATAATCTGTATCGCCAAGGGTGCCCGGAAACCCGGAAGTGCATTTTTCGGTTTATTGACTCCCTTCTCTGTCGTGGATTTTGAAACAGCCTACAGCCGGTATCTCCCCTTTCTCCGATCGGTATCCCGTATTGAATATTTTCACGAAATCACTCAGGACACAGAAAAAATCGTTTACGGTTCCATGATTCTGGAGATTGTGGATAAAACAACTGAACCTCATGAGGATATCGACACCCTGCGGTTGTTGTATATCGGCTTAAGGGCTATGAATCATCCGGAAATTTCCGGGGAAAAGATTCATTGGTGGTTTATCGTACATTTCTTAAAAATCCACGGCGTGTGGCCTGATCCGGAATATTGCACCGGATGCCATGGAAAACTGACAAATGCCGTACTCATTCCGGACAGTGGCGGGCTCTATTGCGAAAACTGTGCCGGACATTCCGAGGTACACGGACTCACACTGGATTCAAAACTTCGGGAAATCCTGACCTTTTTAGCGGAAAATCCTCCGGAGAAAAGCAGTGCCATCCGCATAAACCGGCAAGGAGCCGTTACTTTCACACGATGGATATGGAAACTCCTGGCGGTGCACTATGAAAGGACAGAATTTTTAAATACAAAAAAAGCCGTGGAAAGTCTTTTGTGACTTTACCAAGGACATTAAGCACTAACAGAAAAAGGGGAACATGCAACGAAGCTGGAAAAAAGAAGAACTCACCTATTCCTTACCCGGGAAACAAGCTGCCCTGCTTATTCTTCACGGTTTTACGGGAAATCCCATTGTTCTGAAGCGGATTGCCCGGCATATTCATAAAGAGGACATTGCCATTGAAGCTCCCCTCCTTCCGGGACACGGCGGGACGGTTGAAGAAATTAATTCCGCCACCATGGAGCAATGGATTAACACGGTAGATAAAACATTTATACACCTCAAAAAGCAACATACCCATGTATTTGTCATGGGATACTCACTGGGGTCACTCCTGGCTCTTGAGCTGGCATCCGGGCGGACTCTTTCGGGAATAATTCTTCTTTCCACCGCCTTGAAATTTACCCGTTCGCAACATTTGCGACAGATGATTGCAGAGGATACACGTCCGCTCATTCCGCTGGATGAGATATTTGATAAAGAAGATCCTCAACGTCTTCAGGGTTACGAAATGTGGCCTGCATTGGGATTTTGCGAAGTACTTCGTCTGAGTCATCGGGTCAGGCGACGACTTCAAAACATTCATGCGCCCGTCTTGGCCTGTCACGGTCAAAAAGATACCCTGACACCCCCGGAAAATCTGGATTATCTCAAAAACAATATCGGAAGTCATTACGTGGAAACACACCTGTTGGAAAAAAGTCATCATCGGGTTGTAGCGGGCCCCGATCAGGATAAAATCATTGAAAAAAGCATTCATTTCATACATCAAAACCTAAACCAGGAGAAACAGGGAATATAATGTACAGACGCGTTCAATTTGGTCCCGGTCGCCACATGACGAGCGGCATAAAAAAAATCATCCTCATCAGTGTTGCCATCTTTTTCTTTCAGGCACTCAGTTCACCTTCTTTCCGTCAATTTTTCATTTTCAACTTCGGGATAGTCCCTGCTGATTTCTGGGGCCGATTACATCTGTGGCAGCCTGTTACGTATATATTCCTTCATGGCAATCTGGCACACCTGGCCTTGAACATGCTTGCCTTGTGGATGTTCGGGACTGAGCTGGAGATGAACTGGGGCCGGAAGCAATTTTTAAAATACTATTTCGTCACCGGCACCGGCGCCGGTTTAGTCACCATCCTGTTTCAGTTTCACTCGACGATCCCGGTTATTGGGGCATCCGGAGCGATTTATGGTATATTACTGGCATACGGACTCCGTTTTCCGGACAGAGAGGCTTTTATATTTCCCCTGCCCGTCCCCATCAGAATGAAGTATTTTGTAATAATTTTCGGCCTGATTGAATTTTTTTCAACCATTTCCATTGGTTGGCAGGATGGCATTGCCCATTTCACCCACCTTTCCGGTATGCTGATAGGGTATATCTACCTGAGGAGGATGGGCACATTCAGGCGGTACAGATCCTACCGGAAAGATTTGAAAAACCAGAATATTGATAAAGCGCTGAATAAAATCCGACAGAAAATCAATCAGTTTAAATATAACAGAACTGGCCAAAAGGGAACTGATACCCGATCTGATGACCGTAAAGAACTGGACCGAATCCTGGATAAAATAAGCAAAACAGGATATGAAGGGTTAACGGCTGAGGAAAAAAAGACACTCCTTGAGGCCAGCAGCCGTTTAAGTAAAAAAGACCATCGAAAAAATTGATTATTGGTGATTGGATATGACGGATTTAAAGAAGTATGAGAATTCGTATCCTAATTCTTCCAGCTTTAATCGGTTTGCAGTGAGAAAGTGCCGGATACTTTCGATTGACGTGGTATTGGTAATCCCATAGCTGATAGTGCTGCGCTCTTCCACAAAAAGATCACCGGTATAGGGTAAATCCATTTCCATTTCATTCCGGGTATAATTTTTTTCAGGTGTCAGAACAAAATTATAATCCGCCGAGACGGATTTGGCAATGCCCACCAGTTCAAAATTTGGAATCCCGTCTTTCAAAGCCAGAATGAGTCCGCCACTGAATCCTTTATTGAAGAGGGCATCCACCAGAAATGAATAATCTTTTTTATTCCGGTTTGGGCTGCTGACAATACCCCGCGTTATCATTTTATTCCCTTTGGGATAGCCCAAAAGATAGACAAAGGACCCCCATTCAAGTTTCTTTGCCTCGCCCAGGGGATAGGAAAAAACAGGCAGGTAAGCTTTAGACTCCCTTTCCCTCCCTATCAGGGCCAGATCATGATTTTTATCGCTGATAATCACTTTCAAATCCGAACCGTCGGGAATGCCATTCACATAATTTGTCTGCCGCTTTAAAAAAGAAACGGTTCTGATTCTGTCAGAATCTTCATAATAAGTAATAATCGTATCAGGAAAAGTCACAATATGTTCACAGGTCAACAGAGCCAGGCGATTTCCGTAATTATAGATAATGGTAGCCGTACCGGCCGATGTTTCATTAAAATAAAAAACATGGTTGGCTTTGGATAAGGCGGATTCGCTGATCTCTCTGACAGCGGATATTTCAGAAAAATTATATCCTACGTAATAGGCAATGGAATTAATCATTTTGACAGATTCGAGGATATCCGCCAATTCATCGGATCCGTTTTTATGGGGGAATTCGCTGTCATACCTGCCGTCAGGCATAACAAAAAGTTCTTCATCATAAACAACCCGCGTGCAAGCAAAAATTGTCAGCAGGACTGGCAGAATGACTGTGGACAAGACCAGGGGGGAAATCCGTCGCATGATAACTCCCGGTTAGTATATAAAAATAAGGTCTTCAGAAGGGTTTTGAAACGGAAATGACAGATGAATTGATATTGACTTAAAAGGACTGATTGTGTAAAATACTTAGCTTTTTGAACATGGTGGATGTAGCTCAGTTGGCAGAGCGCTTGGTTGTGGCCCAAGTGGTCGTGGGTTCAAATCCCATCATTCACCCAAAGAGAATTCAGAATTCTAAATTCTAAATTCTGAATCTGAGTGATGAATTTGAGTTCTGAGTCATGAGTTATTCGGGGCGTAGCGCAGCCCGGTTAGCGCGCCTGCTTTGGGAGCAGGAAGTCGGAAGTTCAAATCTTCTCGCCCCGACAATTTATATGAAGATTGTCCCGACACAGGCCCCGATAGCTCAACTGGATAGAGCAACGGTCTTCTAAACCGTAGGTCGCAGGTTCGAATCCTGCTCGGGGTACAAAGTTAACCGCCTGATAATCAAGCACTTACAACACTATAAGCCCTCTAAAGGGACAGTAATTTACGTTTGAAAAAGGCCTGTTTTTGCTCAATTTTACCCCCTTTCCATTAAGATTTTCGGTAACATATCGGTAACTTTTTTAGAGTCTATTGATGATTGTAATTTATTAGTATACAGGCACTTAGAGCAGGTGCTTTATATTTTGTCTATCTAAAAGTGATCTGTAATACAATGATATTTATTATTCTATAACGAAAATCAACACCTGAATTTAAAGGCACAAAATTCATCTATAATTTGCTAATAATCAGTGTGTTATAAGTATTACTAATATGTTATGGAATTTGAAATTCGGTAACATATCGGTAACTTTACTATAATCATGCCCTTAAAAACACCCATTTTGAGTAAAGATCAGGACCTATTATTACGTATATTAATCACATTTTTCAGATAGCTCATGGGAATCCGTGTATACATTTCTGTCACTGTCACCGATGAATGCCCCAGTATCTGTTTTGTCAGATAGATATCTGAATGCCGGAGCCAGTGACGCACTGCAAAAGTATGACGTAAAGAATGAAATGTGAACTCTTCTGAAAGCCCGGCCTTGCGAACTATTCGTTTAAACTCATGCGTAATATAATACTTTGACAAATTCCTTTCCTTTACCTGTTCATACACCTCCACAAGGTCAGGATCAATTGGAATAATTCGATCCTGATGTCCCTTGGTGTTGATGATTTTCAGGTGTTTTCGATCAGGAAGCAGTGTAGAATTCTTCAGTTCTCCCAGACGCATTCCGGTATTCATATGAATTAGGAAGACATCCCGGACATGGGGTTTTTCATCAGCGTGCTCCAATAGTTTTGACACTTCCTCATCAGTCATGAATTTAGGATGGGATTTATCAATTTTTAGAAGCTTAATCTTGAATGGCAGTTTGTCAATTAGCTCCTGTTCATAGGACCAGTTGAAAAACCGCCGAATTGCACCCAGCATGATATTGACTGTTGATGGTGTAAATCGTGACACCTCTTTGCCAAACTTCATATCCAATTTTGTATCACTGATAAAACGATCAACAAGGATAGCGTTATCTGCTTTTCGGAAAGTTCTTATATCTTTCCCAGGACCAAAGACTCGTATGAGTTCGTCCAGTGATTCTTTGTAGCGTTGCCAGGTTGTTTTCCGGATCTTGTTTTTCTGATCAGTCAAAAACATGGAGACGGTCTTTTCAAGTGTGAGTACCTTGTAAAGTAACTTATCACTTGAGGGATCTTCTGTAATTCCAATCTTGATCTCATATTCCAATTGCTCAACATTTTTCAAACGCTGTTTTGCCAGTGATTGTGAGGATGTTTGTAAAGGCACGGAGTGATACTTGTTATCATACCCTTTATAATATCCATAATATCTGTTCTTGACTTTTCGCATGTAGGCCATCTCTATCTCCTTTCCGGTTTGGGTTCATGGGTTGTTGGGATCCGATTGTCGGGATCACCTGTTTTCATCTTCATCCTCTTCCCTCC